>JBJXHA010000274.1:0-4336 GCA_046160275.1 Bacteroidia bacterium
GCTTTGCATTTGTGCTATCCGCTAAACCTAGGGTAGGAGAAGCAACTTCCATTTGATTTTTATTATCAAAATAGCCCGCACGATAGGCAACAAAAGCCGAAATCAGCCCGAAAAAACTCGCAAGTACAAGTGCTTTTACAAAAAAAGAAGAGTTTTGCATGGAATAATGGAGAATTGATAATGAGGAATAATGTTAATTGGTTTATTATCAATTGCTTATGAAGATAAAATAGGTTAAACTAATTATCATCGAATACTCAACAAGATAATAACATGGCTAAGTTAGTAAAAAAAAAGAACTTTGCCTAAAAAATGTAATAATGTACCTGTACTTTCCGTAAGCGACAAAAACAAGGGTGAATATCGGGGCGAATTAAATCGACTTTTTGGTACACTGCACGTTGAAAAGCCAAGTTTTGGGCGCGGAGATACAACACCTTCTATTGAGACAAAGTGTTACTTTGAAAGATGGATAGGCAGGCAAAATAAATTGGTGAAGGATAATCCGTGGGGATTTTAGGAATAGGTAAAATAAAGTATCCAACCTCTCTTTTTTTACCAACAAGTTTCGCAAAGCTAACCGCTAATGGCTTTTTCTTTGTGTAACTTTGTGCTAGAACTTCTGCTACTTTGTGTTTTTCCTCCTAAAGAAATACTCAATTACTCCCCTCTCATTTCTTCGCAAAGTAAGAAACTTTTTCTGTACCTCAGCGTAAGAAGCACTTTGGGCGAATAAACCTATGAATCATGATATGAAACATTTACTCTCATTATTAACACTCTCTGCCCTATTGATTTCCTGTGAAAACCCTGAGCCTAGGTATTTTTCAGTTGATTTGATAGCACCAGAGATGCGCCCTTTTGCTGCTGATGCCGACAGTCAGGTTACGAATCCAAGTTTGCTTCAGGCTGCGCGACAACAAGATACGCCGAATCAAACAGACATCTCTATCAATGCACAACTGATGGTGGATTGGACAAATCCGCCTTACCTTGGACAAAAGGAAACAAATTTTGGCGTTGCCTACCTTGAAGGGAAAATGTTAAGAAAAAATAACACTCCCTTGAAAAACAGTTACTACATCGCTACCAATGGAGAGGGGGACTTTGTTTTTGGAAAAGGAGAACCCGCCCCCCCAACAGTTTAAAAACGCGATGAGCGGTGGTTTGCCCCTCATTATCGAGGGAAAAGCATTCGACCCTTTTTTTATGCAAGAACCACAGCGACAAGGCAAAACGATTGTGGCTTACCATCCTACAACTCGTACCATTAGAGTTATTGTGCAAAGAAATTATTATACGAAGGCTTACGAGCACCAAGATGTGGGTATGGCGATGAGCGAAATTCGTAACAAACTGATGAAAGAGGGATTTACAAATGCTTTGAGTTTTGATGGAAATGATTCTGTCATGCTTTTGTTGGATAAGGAGGTACTTGTCGCGCCCAATCCGCTCAAAGATGGTTGGCTAAAAACAGGTATGACTTTTAGGGCAAAGCAAGTGACAGTTAATGGAAAATAAAATTAGCTTTCGCACAGTAAATATAAGTGTTTTTACGAAGCAAACATTGTAACCTTTTTTATTATGTTCTAGGTAAAAAGTTCGGAACTCAACGAGTTCCGAACTTTTTACCTAGAACAGCTCCGCTACGCCAACATCACCTCGCTAATATTTACGGTGCTTAATGCTGCAATTCGATATTCTTTATCTGATACGCAAATAAATAGCGGTGTATCTGATTGATTTTCAATAAGGAAGGTGTCATGCGCAATGCTAACATTTAACAACCATTCTCTAAAAGTAAGCTTAAAGGCGTAAGATTTCCATTTTTGGGGAATTTGGGGATGAAAATGCAAACGGTCATTTTTGACACGCAAGCCTCCAAATCCTTGCACAATCGCCAACCAAGTTCCCGCCATGGAAGTGATATGACAACCTTCTTCCGTATTTTCATTGTAATCATCTAAATCCACTCGCGCTGTTTGTAAATAAAACTGATAGGCACGTTCAATGTCGCCAATTTTAGCCGCCAAAACCGCATGAACACAAGGCGAAAGCGCGGATTCGTGAACCGTGCGTGGCTCATAAAAATGGAAATTTTTGCGAATCGTTTCCACATCAAAATGGTCTTCAAAAAAGAACAAGCCTTGCAAAACGTCTGCGTGTTTCACAAAACAAGAGCGCAAAATTTTATCCCAAGACCATTTTTGCCATAAAGGACGCTCGCTTTGGGGCAAATCTTTGACTAAAATTTGGGATTTATCTAAATAACCTTCTTGTTGCAAAAAGATTCCAAGTTGCTGATTTTCAGGAAAATACATATTCTCTGCAACGTGCAACCATTCTTCAGGCTCAAGGGTTAGATTCAATTTCGTTTTAAGCAAAAT
The DNA here is from genome assembly GCA_046160275.1 of Bacteroidia bacterium. GTDB lineage: Bacteria > Bacteroidota > Bacteroidia > J057 > J057 > JBJXHA01. Next base: position 2,388 of record JBJXHA010000274.1, read on the forward strand.
ATCCTCGAAAATAGAAGGCTCATTTTTTTCTACCCAAGTCAGCACTTCATTTGCGTAAGTCAAACACCAAGCTGCCAAATAATTGGTGTACCAGTTGTTATTGACATTATTTTCGTATTCATTCGGACCCGTTACGCCCAATAATACGAATTTATTTTTTTCAGCAGAAAAATTTACCCTTTGCACCCAAAAACGCGCAATCGCAATCAAAACTTCTAACCCATAAGGCGCGTAATAAGAAGTATCGCCTGTGTAGCGCACATAATTGTAAATTGCGTAGGCAATCGCGCCATTTCGATGGATTTCCTCAAAAGTAATTTCCCATTCATTATGACATTCATCGCCATTGACCGTTACCATCGGATAAAGTGCCGCCCCCTTATTGAAGCCTAATTTTTCAGCATTTTCGATGGCTTTTGACAAATGTTTGTAGCGATATAAAAGCAGGTTTTTTGCTACATTTTGCGAAGCGGTGCTTAAATAAAAAGGCAAGCAATATGCCTCCGTATCCCAATAGGTACTTCCGCCATATTTTTCGCCTGTAAATCCTTTGGGGCTAATGTTTAGGCGTTCATCTTCTCCGCTATAAGTTTGATGCAATTGGAAGATGTTAAAGCGGATTCCTTGCTGCGCTGCCACATCTCCTTCAATCGTAATGTTCATTTCTTGCCATTTTTTAGCCCAAGCTGCCGCCTGTTCTTCTAGCATTTTCCCGAACATTTTATTCGAAACCTTATATAATATATCTTTACAAATCGAAGTCAAGTCCTCTTTTTCGTGGTTTTCAGACGAAACATTGGCTGCATATTTATATAAAGTAAGTTCCTCATTTTCCTGCACAGCAATCGTATAAGCATTTGCCACAAATTTTTCGCGGGCAATGAGTGAGCCATTTACACGCAAATTTTTGCCATTTAAGGTAAAAAACACCTTCATGCCCGTACACAAATGAAAATCAGTAATGCGCGTTGCGGCAGTTACATAGCCTTCGCCACTCCAAATTTCCTTTGCCACTTCTTCCCAAAACACATCGCCATAATTTGCACTACGGTTGCGCGTGTCAAAATCAATATAAGGCAAAATGCGAATATCCGCAGAAAAATTAAGCGGCGTAATCGCATAACGCACCGCACCCGCCTCATCATCAACGATGCTACAAAAGCGCGTACTATGCACCTTTAGGCGTTTCCCACTCGGAAAAACAGCCACAAAAGAACGCTCCAAATAACCCGCTTTCATGTTCAATTCACGGCGAAAATCCTCTACTTCACACACATTCAAGTCCAATTCTTCGCCGTCAATTTCTACATTAATTCCAATCCAATTTGCAGCATTTACCATACGCGCATAGTATTCGGGGTAGCCGTTTTTCCACCAGCCTACCCGCGTTTTATCAGGATAATATATCCCTGCGACATAAGAGCCTTGTAACATCTTGCCCGAGTATTTCTCCTCAAAATTCGCGCGTTGCCCCATGCGTCCATTGCCAATCGAAAAAATACTTTCTGATGCCTGATGATATTCGGGATGAAACCCGTTTTCAATGATGCTCCATTCATTGAGCTGCAAATAATTTTTCATACTTTTTGGTTTTCTCCATGACAGATTACAAAGTAATGGAATTTTTAGCTATTTTCTAACTGTTTATTATAAATAGTATAAAAAAATATGAAAATTGCTAGAAAAAGGGAAATACTGCTTGATTTGCCTAATGTTAGGCAGTGGCTAGGGAAAGTGCTTTCTTATAAATGGGCAGTTATGAGGAAGCTAGGCTTCACCTGCGTTTTTGGGGAACTGGCAGAAGCCTACATTCTCTCAAATTACAAGTTATAAAAAGTATTTTTTTGCCTTTTTTATCAATTTCTTTAAAATAAAGCTACGTAAGAAAAATTTCAAAAAAGTATTTCAGGTTAATGAACTAAATTTTTACTACTCTTTAATAAAAAGAT
>JBJXHA010000275.1:0-8632 GCA_046160275.1 Bacteroidia bacterium
GCAAACATCATCGGAAATACTAACTCTATCCCCTCTCCTGTTCCTGACCAATTAGACAAAACTTCCGTTTTTTTGAAAGTCGTAACTTTTTGATAAAGTACCATTTTCATGGATTTTGCTGCACTCGGCACCCAAACCGTTCCCGTACAAATGGTGGGTTTCCCCTCAATTCCTTTCGTTTCAAAAGTAATTTTATAGACAGAAATGGCATTTTGGGCATGAAATGGTTTGTGCAGATAATTTAGCAGAAATTTTTCAGTTACTTTGTTCTGATGTTTTGCCTGTCGAATCAGCTTCTGAATTTCATTTTTTGCTTCGATTGGACTAAGCGTTTTGAGTAATTTTGCCTCTTTCAATGGAGAAGAAGCATAATTTGGGAGTGCAAGCAAGAGCAATAGGCATAAGCCTAGTAAGTGAATGAGTGGTTTCATCTTTTTAGCAATTAAAAGGTAGTGTTTCTTTCTCTGTTATATATGTAAGTCTTAGGCAATTTGTCAATCTCAAAAAGAACAAATTATAAACTTACTTCATGCATTAGGTAGGGCAAAGGTAGAAAGAGAAAAAAGAACTGTCAAGTGTTTCTTGTTTACTTCCTTAATTTTAGGGGCATTTTGCAGTATGTTATTGCGCTTTCCCCTAGAATTAGGGGTAAAATAAAGAAGCACCTACGCTGGTTGTAGGTGCTTGATGTATGAAGTTTACCTTTCAGGAGGTCTAATATCGTTAGAAATATTTTTGTTTTTGGGAGGGTATTTTTTCTTGGGTTTGGGTGGCATAGATGGTTGATTTTCGGGTGGATAATCGTTGCGTGGCGGTGGTGGCGGCGCATTTCGCTGTTCTTGGTGTGGGGGACGTTGCGAAGGTTGATTCCCTTGCCCTTGTGAACGCTGCGAATTGTCGTTAGAGCGCGGCGGATAATTTCGCTGTTCTTTTCTCGGAAATGGTGGGCGATTGTTATTGTTATTCCGATGATTGTTATTGCTATTTTGGGAATAATTTCGTGGCTGTTTTGCCAAATAAATGGGCGTTTCTCCCAATTCCGCAGGAATTTCTGGCTTTTCGATAGACTTTTCAAGAAATTTCTCAATTACCTGAAATTTCCGTTGTTCCCTTTCTCCTACAAAAGTAATTGCCGCACCATTTGCCCCTGCGCGTGCTGTTCTCCCAATTCTATGCACATAATCTTCGGCATCGTGAGGCACATCAAAATTGAGTACATGACTCAGCGAATCAATGTCAATGCCACGCGAAAGAATATCGGTTGCCACGAGAATTTGAAATTCCTTATTTTTAAATGCCCGCAATACATCTTGTCGTTCATCTTGCGTTTTATCCGAATGAATGACACTTACTGATAATTTGAGGCGATTCAAGTTTTTATATACCTCATCAGCTTTGAGTTTGCTAGAGGTAAAAATAATCATGTTCTCCACTTTTTGATGGCGAAGCAAGTGCATCAACAAAGGAACTTTTTGGTCATCATACACAATGTAGGCTTGTTGATGAATCCGCTCGGCAGGTTTTGATACTTGCAACGTAATTTCTTGCGGCGTTTTGAGAATTTTTCGTGCCAATTCTCTAATTTTAGGTGGCATCGTAGCCGAGAACATCAAGCGTTGATTTTTTTCGGGTAAATCTTTGATAATCCTCAAAATGTCATGATGAAAGCCCATGTCTAGCATTTTGTCTGCTTCATCTAGTACCAACATCTCAATCGTACTAAAATCCAAATAGCCCAAAGAGCCGTGCATCAAAAAGCGACCAGGCGTAGCTACAATAATATCTACCCCACGCTTAATTGCCGCCATTTGTTTGTCCCAATCTTGTTTATTGCTTCCACCATAAATTGCCACCGAAGACAAGCCCGTAAAATAACTCAAGCCCTCAATCATTTGGTCAATTTGCATTGCCAGCTCTCGTGTTGGTGTGATAATCAAGGCTTTCACACCATTAGGGTTTTCCATTTTCAAAATTTGGTCAAGCATCGGAATCACAAAAGCCCCCGTTTTGCCTGTTCCCGTTTGCGCACAAGCAATCAAATCTTGACCCGCCAACACAATCGGAATTGCCATGGCTTGAATAGGAGTTGGTTTGTCGAAGCCCATCGCCTCTATACTGTCCAAAATTTTATCAGACAGTCCCAACTCGCTAAAATATATTTCATTATTATCCATATTCTTCTTTTTTGTTACTTAAAAATCTTTTTCCTCGTCATATTTCACCAAATACACATAAAGTTCTACCCCATCTTCCCAAAAAGTGTCCTCTTTTAGCAAATCAGGTTTGCGAAGTTGAATGGCTTCTTCAATGAACACAAGATAAATGCCACGATTCAGCCCTAATTTTTTACAATAGTAAGCCGTTTGCTTTTTTCCCTGCTCAAATTGTTGATAACCATGGTAAATTTTCGTTTCTATTAATAGTTCTTCTTGATTTATATTGATAATCAAGTCACTACGACCTAAACCTACATGCGCTTCTCTGTAACTTTTTCCTTTCATTTGGGATAAAAAAGCTTGAAGGTAGGTTTCAAAACTATAAACCATCGCAGCTTCGGGAATTGATTTATAAATGTCCTTGCCTTTGTCATCTTTTGCGCCCGTTTTTTCCCTAAAAACGCCAAAACCGCGCCGTTGAACATATTCCTTAAACCCTAAAATCATGGCAGAAATGTCCAATTTCCCTGTTTCTGTAATAAAATCGCTTTGAAAAATATTAGCAGCAATGCGTTTACTTTCGCCATTTGTGTAAGGATAAAATGCAGCATACAGGCTTTTTTTATAAAAAGGCACCCAAAATTCTACCATTTTTTGCGCATTTTCCCGAATAACTCCTTGCGTATGCAATACTTTAATCGCTTCTCGCTGAATTTGAAAAGGAACATCTGCCTCATTGAATAGCAAATTTTCGACAAAAGTGCGATATTGATTTGCTTTATTAAGAATATTTTGGAAGTTTTTGTCTATTGCTACATTCAAATACCAATGCTCAACCTCTTCATAATGAGTATATTCAATATTTTTTTCTGCCTTATACCTAGTAACTAATTGATTTGCAAAACCATTGACAAGTCCAGGTTGCCCAGCCGTAATTTCATGTATTTTTTCCTTTACTTTTTGAGCAAATAATTGCCCCGTTTCTTGTTCATGTTGTTCGAGCAAAGCAAATGTTTCATTCTTTGTGAAATAAGGGACATTTATATTTTCAGCAATATTAAAAGGACTCGCATTATCCAACACAACTCCCACAATATTAGAAACGCCTACCAAGATAACAGACTTCAAACAATGACTTTCTTTGGTGTGGTACAAATTGCGAACTAGGTGCAAAAATTGCCCCATTAAAATAGGATTTAGTCCCTCAATTTCGTCTATGATTACTACGAGTTTTAGTGCTTGTACGGCACTTATCTTTTGCCCAAATGCTTCAAAACTAGGGATTTTCCAACTAATTCCTTGTTGTTTTTTTAAGGCTTGGCAAAATACATTCATCAATGTTTTTTCGGAAAAAGTATCAAAACCTTCTGTTGAGAAGAAAACGGTTTTGTAGCCTTTGGCGTTCAATTCGGTGGCTAATTGCCTAAAGTAAGTCGTTTTTCCTGTTTGGCGAGGTGCCCAAATCGTAAAGTAACGTTCATTTTCTACGAATAAGATGCCCTCTTCAATTAATTTTGTTCGGTGTATGGTATAGTATTTTTCTGAATGATTGGGACCTGATGTATTGAAAGTGCGCATATCGGGAAAATTTGACACAAATATATACAAAAAGCAGGTCTTTACCAAAAGGTAAAAACCTGCTTTGCGTAATTGCCTTCGGGGAAACTACTTTCCTTTCATTTTAATCATTTCATTTTGCAAATCCATGACGATAGAAGAAAGACGTTCAAGCGACATATCAGGATCTGGCAAATCGTGGCTAATGTAAGCACGCGCTTTCCAAATTTCTTTTACATCGCTAATTTCCACTTCATAAGGAGAATATTGTGGGTTGTCAGATTTTAAATACAAACTTCCTGTATCATCGCGGTTAATGCGGGTAGAAACACGCTTTAACACAACGCCTTCGTTGTTAGAAACGACTACATAGATGCTGCCATCTTTAATATCTCTCCAACTTTCTACAAATTCGCCAATGATATAAGCTCCTTGTTTAATCGGTAACATAGAATCTCCCGCAACTTCAAATGCTCTGAATGTACCATTTGTAAAGGTTGGGAAAGGAAGGTTAAAAGTAGGTAGCGACTCCATATATTCGGGGTCGGCATAACCATTCAAATAACCTGCTGCCGCTTTTTGATTTACCACTTGAATTAACTCTTTTCCTTGTTTGTCCAAAGAAATCGTCAAAATACGTAGGTTGCGTCCTTCGATGTCTGTTTTATAATCACCGCGAATTGCATTAATTTCTGCATCAGAAAGCAATGCTAAGTCTTCTTTTACAAACACTTCGATAGGGATTTTGAACAATTCTGTAATTGCCAAGAGTGTTTCGATTTTGGGTTCGGCGCGACCTTCTTCGTAAGAACCAATTGAATGGCGACCAATTTCCAATGCCTTTGCTAATTCCTCTTGCGTCATGTTTTTTTCCTTCCGCAAAAATTTGAGGTTAGCCCCTATGACAGATTTTTCTTTATCTCCCATAATTTTGATAGTTAAAATATTGATTTATAATGTATTACATTCTGATTCCCCTTTTGTTTGGGTTTAGCAAAATAATAAATAACTGCTATTTTTTTTAGTTATAGCAATATTTTAGCAAATTTAGTAAAATGTTTAGCAATTCACCAAATTTTTTATTGAATTTTTTAGAAAAATTTTTAGTTTTTTCCTGCGCTACTCAAAGGATATTAGAATTAGGTAGGATTTGAAAAGTGCAAAACCGCGTTCTCTTTTGTTATATTCCAAATTTTTCGTAACTTTGACCTATTATTTCTCTTTATCAAACATGAAATATTGGTTTCTTTTCGCTACATTTTTTTTATCTTTACAAACAAGGGAGTTATATGCCCAAGAAAAAACGGGAGCTGACTTTGCAAATAACGCCCAAGGTTTGCAAGAGATGATGCGCTATGTTTCGGGCTTGGAAAGGAAAGCTCGATATAAGTTTACGACCGCGCTCAAACCTACCGAACACGACTTCTATACCGTTTTTCCTGACCCTGCTTTTGCCGAAAAAGAAATGCAATATCATAAGAAAATTTTACGTGCAAATTTTATTACGATTGAACCTTTTACAAACAAGCAAACTGACTGGATTGTGTGGAAAACGAGTGCTGCGGAATTGAAAAATTACGAAAATCAAGCCATGTTTTTTCCGGGGGGTTATCGTGAAATGGCGCATCAACTGAACCCAAATTTAACTTATTATCGGATTAAGTTTGTAGAACCTGGACGGCAAATTGGTAGTGGCTATGATTTGTTTGTCTATTTAGGTACAAGATGGGTGTTTATTCCAAGACCTTGGGCAATGGAATTGGAGAAGTAAAGGTTTATATTGGGTGCGCAATCCCAATGCATTACTTCCTTTTCTCAAAATATTTGACAAAATCCGAAAATTTCTTTTTACCTTTGTCGTGAAAATAATATATCAACTTTTTAAAAGGAATGGCAAATCTCTCTGAATATGAGTAGTTTGCAAATTCTTAAAACTGTTTGATTGTTTTTCGTTATAACATTTATTTAATTACCGTAAAGTGGACCCAGAGTCGTATATTTTACTTCAAACGCCAACAACAGCCGTAACTTTTGAGTGGACGGGCATATTACTGAAATTGCTTTTATTTGTGATAATGCTTTGTGGTGCTTTTATGGCAGCAGCAGCAGAGGTCGCTTTTTTCTCGATTACACGCACCGAAGCTGATGAGTTGCATGGGAAAGAAGATGTAGCTTCTCAAAAAATTTGGTGGCTTGTAAAACATCCTAAACACTTGATAGCCACCATTTTAATTATCAACAATTTTTCAGGTATTGGCTCTATGATTGCGGGAGAATTGATTGTGATTCAGCTCGCCGATTATTTTCAATTACTTCCTTGGCAAAAAACGACTTTATATGTTTCCTCAATTTCAGCCTTGTTGATTTTGTTTGGCGAAATTGTGCCGAAAGTTTTTGCTGCTGAAAAAAAGATGGAAATGGCTACCTTTCTATATCAACCTGTATATTTGCTTACCAAATTCCTTACTCCTTTTGCCAATTTATTGATTTCTATTTCTCAATATATTGACCGTTTTTTTCAACCCAAAGCGCAAAATGCTTCGCTCAATGATTTGAAAGATGCCATTGAAATGATTCCTGAAAATGAAAATATTGAGGCGAATGAAAAGGAAATTTTAAAAGGAATTTTGAATTTTAGCAATATTTCTGTCAAAAATATTATGATTCCACGCACGCAGATGATAGCGATTAGTGAAGAAGATAGTTTTGAGGAAATCATTGCCACAATCAATGAATATGGATTTTCGAGAATGCCCGTTTATGGCGAAAATTCGGACGACATTAAAGGGATTTTATACATCAAAGATTTAGTGCCTTTGTTGCAAGACCATCAAAGCCACATTTCTTGGAAAAGTCTTATTCGCCCTGCTTATTTTGTGCCTGAATATAAGAAAATTGACTCCTTGATGGAGGATTTTCGTAACAAACGCTTTCATATTGCAGTCGTTGTAGATGAGTTTGGCGGTACTTCGGGTATTGTTACCTTAGATGACATTGCAGACGAAGTATTTGGGGAAATGAGAGATGAATTTGATGATGAAACCGAAAAATCGCACATTGCCGTCAATGAAAATACACATTTTTTCAAGGGAAATATTCTCTTAAACGATGTCATTCGTGTTTTGGAGTTAGAAGAAGATGAATTTGATGATATTAAAGGGGAAAATGATAGTTTAGCGGGGCTAATTTTGGGCTTGCATGGCATGATTCCCGAAACAGGCGAAACAATTACCTACAAACATTTTGAGTTTAACATAGACAAGGCAAGTGCGAGTCGCATTGAGTTAGTAAAGGTAGTAATTCAAGAAAAGAAGGAATCATAAGGACTGAAAATGCTTGGATTCTTTTCCTAATTACCCTATCTTTGTACTAAAATTACCAAAAAATGAAGTATCCTATTGGTATTCAAACCTTTGAAAGAATTATTGACGAAGGATTCGTCTATGTTGATAAAACGAAATCTATTTATAAACTGATGAACGAAGGCGTGATTTATTTTCTTTCACGCCCTCGCCGTTTTGGTAAATCTTTGCTACTTAGTACATTAAAGGCTATTTTTGAGGGAAAAAAGGAGCTTTTTCAAGGGCTTTTTATTGAAAACAAAATCACTTGGAAAAGTTTCCCTGTGATTCACTTGTCTTTAAATTCGATTTCAAATAAAGAAGTGGATTTGCGGGTGGCATTAAACGAGATGATAAATGCGCACGCCAAAAACTATAATGTTCTGCTTGAAAATGGGACACTGAGTGGTCGTTTTGCCGAATTAATACAAAACCTTTCAAAACAAGGCAAAGTCGTTTTATTAATTGATGAATACGACAAGCCTTTGATTAGCTTTTTGGAAGATACAGAAACTTTTGAAAAAAATCGTGCGATTTTAAAGGAGTTTTATGGAGTTATCAAAGATGCTGACCCTTATTTGAAGTTTGTTTTTATTACGGGCGTTAGCCGTTTTGCAAAGGTTTCTATCTTTTCAGACTTGAATAATCTGAAGGATATTAGTATGCACGAAGCTTTTTGCGATATTTGTGGGTATTCAGAGGCGGATATGCACTATTATTTTACGGAAAGAATTACCGAAATTGCAACGAAAATGAAAATCACTCCTGCTGAATTATTCGAAAAAGTAAAGAAAAAATACAACGGTTACAACTTTGATGGAGGAGAACGAATGTATAACCCTTGGTCAGTTCTGAATTTTTTGGATTCGGGAAAGATGGCGAATTATTGGTTTTCAACAGGTACACCTACTTTTTTGACGCAGTTTGCTGAACGCTTACAAACGAATGCCGAAGGGGTAGTTGTAGATAAAATGCAACTAGGTGATTTGAATTTCCAAGATGAAAATTTAGCAACTTTATTATATCAAACAGGCTATTTAACAATAGATGAGGAAATAGACGAGGAAACGCTGCGCCTAAAACACCCAAATTTGGAAGTAGCAGAGTCATTCCGCCTTTTTTTGTTGGGCTATTACACTTTTGTTTCGCATGGCACTATTCGAAATATGGTGATTGAACTACGCAAGGCTATGCAAGCCAAAAACGCAAATGATTTGAAAGCAGCACTGAACCCTATTTTTTCTAATATTCCTTATCAAATATTCAACAAAAACAAAGAATCCTACTATCATTCCGTGATGCACCTCGTTTTTATGATGCTGCATTATAAAATACAATCAGAAATTAATACAAATGTTGGGCGAATAGATTCTGTTGTCGAGGCTTGGAATGAAATTTGGATTTTTGAATTTAAACTCAACTCAACTGCGGAAATTGCTTATAATCAGATTATTAACAATAATTATGCGGGGCAGTATCAAAATCACAACAAAGCCATTTATGGCGTAGGGGTAAATTTTGACAGCGAAAAGAAGGAGATTACCGAACTAAAAATGGAGAAAATTGCCTAATGTTATT
>JBJXHA010000276.1:0-14005 GCA_046160275.1 Bacteroidia bacterium
AAACCCAATGTTCACCCATTTATTGATGGCGATTTGTTGCATAGTGTCAGCTCCAAAAAGGATAGACACAAGCAAACCTAGCAAAGTATAAATCCCAATAATGCTCAATCCATAAAAAAGGGCGTTAAAAATTCCTTTTGCACGGGTGCCGCTTTTCTTCGTAAAAAAACTAACGGTAAGCGGAATCATTGGAAATACACAAGGCGTAAAAACGGCTGCTAGTCCTAAGCCTAAACTTTTTAAGAAAATCATCCACAAACTATCGCCTTCTTCGGGCGGAGAAACCACGTCACCCTCGCCCCAATTCATCGAAAAGTCATTTTTTGCGGGAATACATTTGGTAGAATCGCATACTTGGTAATTAATATAGCCTTTTATTGTAGGATTGTCTTCGGTAATTTTGATTTTTTGTGTAAAAGTAACGGAATCTTCGTAATAAATTACGTCTGTTTTAAATACTTCATCTAACATGGTTTTTTTGTTGCCTGCCTCCATTAAGGGACCTTCGATTTCCACGCCTTTGCTTTCGCCTGCAATTAAATCGAAGGTAGTAGGTAAATTTGCTTGTTGTTTAGGAGGAATAGCGGAAAAAAGATGGTAGCCTTTGTCTATTTTTGCTTTAAAAATAAGGGTGATAATATCACCCTTTTTTGGTTTTGTACTTGGTTCTAAGACGGGAGAAGACCAAAGCACTTTGTTGAGAATTGCAGTTTCATCAACAGGAGTTTCTTCTTTTGCCACAGGTGTTTCTGTCGGAGCAGGTTGTTCTAGTGTTTTTGCCTGTGCAATTGAATCTGCTTTTAGTTTTGCTTTTTCTGCCGCAGATTTAGGTGTTTCCTTTTGACCTGGAGTCATTTTAGGAGGAGCTGGAGGCGTAGGAGGCGTAGCTGCCTTGGGTTGAGGCGGTCCTGGTTGACCCGACACAACTTTAGGGCTAAAATTTACCATATAATCCACATATTGGCACAAATTTTCATCGCATACTTGATACTTCAATTTTGCTTTCAATACAGGGTTTTCGCTGGTAATTTTGACTTTTTGAGTTAAAGTTCCTGTTCCATGAAATTCCGCCACATCTACACGAAAAATTTCATCTTTATGCACTTTTCTTTCGGGACCATCTTGTAGTCCGCCGACAAGCTCAATGCCTGAAGTTCCTGGTAATAGCTCATATAAGGCTGGTTGCCCTCCTTTTTTAGTGGGTTGATTGGCACAATAAACGTGGAATCCATCTGAAATTTTCAATTTATAAACCAAGTCTATCACATCACCCACTTTAAGTGTCCCTGATGGAATTTGTTCTGTAACTTTTACCGCATTCTTATATTTATCTCCTTGAGAAAAGCCTAACAATGAGCTAAGTAAAAATATTCCTAATACAAATGATTGAATGGAAAAACGCATATACATTAAAGGAAAAATGAAAAGTGAATAAGGAAAAGTGACTATACTGTCGTATTTTCACAAAAAAACGGATATTTTTGTTAATCGGAATATTTCAATACAAATACTATTCCGTAACTTACAAGAAATGACGCAAATATAAACACTAAATTTGAAATATAGCGTAATAATTTGGAAATTGTGAAAAATGAAGGTTCAATTGGTTAAAAGTAGCCGCCAATCGTGTTTTAGCTCTTTTTCAGCGCATTATTCATGATTATTTACCTTCTCGTTCTTTCTTTTTCTAAGCACATAACGCACATAGCCAAAAATACAAATGAGGAGAATAGGTAAAAGAATGTTTAATACCTGAATTAAGAATTTATTTTGAGTAACTTTTTCGCGGTCAAGGGTGCGCACTTCTACGTCTTTTGAACGAATTTTGGTAAGTGCATCATCTCCTGCAAGATAATCTATAGTATTGAGCAATAAGGTTTTATTGTCATACGGCATATAACCTTTTTTACCTCTAAATTCTTTCCCCACCATAAAACTACCATCAGAAAGTACGGCAACTTTTCCACGTAAACCACTTCTTGCCCCAAATTTTGCCGTAGGAGGATTAGGTGCTGCGGAATCGGTAGGTGCTTGACGGTTGGCAAAAAGAGAAGTAAATTCCCCCTCAGCCAATAAGCCTAAAATACGGTTGCCTTTGTTGCGGAAAAGCGCAGGTGGAGGCGGATTACTCACAAGTTGGGCAAGCTCGATAAATTGTTGACCAGGAACGGTACGGCTCATTTCCGAAGAAGTCAAGAAAACCGTTTTTTTACTACCTGGGGCTGGAAATGTATCAATACTTGAAGCATTACGAATGAGCACTTGATCAACATTGCGATTCAAGGGCGTTTGCGGAAATAGGCGAACAATCGGATAAAAAAGCCAACGTTTGGAAGTAAAAGCACCGCCATTCGGTCCTTCTTGAAATACTTCTGTATTTTCGCAATTCATATCTTGCACCAAGTCATAATTTACCTTGCAACCATATTTCATCAACATATCATCAAGGTTCAAATCATGCAACTCAGTCATGGTAGCGCGTTTTTCATACAAATCCATATCCACTTTTTCTTGACTTAGCAAAAAGAAAATACTACCACCCCGCATTAAATATTGGTCAATTTCATATTTTTCACGTTCCGTAAAAGGCTTTGTCGGCTGCGGAATTACAAGTACTTTTATAGTAGGACTAATCGCATACCCATAATTAATGCTGTCGCGCATCGCATATTTTGCCACTTGATAGGAGGATTGCAATGCCGTTACCCATTCACCCAAATTCTCAATGCCTTGCTCGCCATGTCCTTGCATGACTGCCACCAAATTTTGCTCTTTTTTAATCAAATTGCGCATCGGCGACACCAATTTATACTCCAAATCTGCCTCTGCCCGAATAAAATCCACTTGTCCATTTGGGAGGGTGCAGCCTTTCAATAAATCAATGTATTGCTCCTTTTTGCCATAAATCATTTTTGCAAAAGGAAACAACAGTTTTTGCTGGGCTTCGGTTTCAGAAACGCGCACCTGCATCGGTATCGCATTCATGCCTAGTTTCCCTAATTCATTTCGCAAAGGCGTATTATTCGAAGGGTCAATAAATTCAAAATCTATTTTCCCGCCTGCATATTGCTTCATTTCCAACAAAGTCGTGCGCACTGCATCTTGAAAACGGCGCACATTTGGCGGAAAATCTCCTTCCATGTAAATTTGCACAAAAAGAGGTGCAGTAAGCGAATCCGCCGTATATTTTGTTACCTCAGAAAGAGAATAGCGGTTCTCACTCGTCAAATCAAAACGTTGAAAAAAGCCCGCAGCCAAGAAATTGACCACCACTAAAATCCCGATAATCAGTAATAATTGTATATTTGTTTGTTTCATGGAATGATGAACTATAAGCCATGTATCGCTTTTGCGTTGCAAAATTCGTTGATTTCCCTTTTAAATACAAGTGATTTTTGGAGGGAGATAGTTTTTGGCTTAGGAAAATTCAAAATAAGCCTGTAAATTTCCCTACTTTTTCAAAAAATAGCATTTCCCATTTTTCCTTCTACCATATGGATTCATCTCGCACACGCAATTCTATTTGGGCGGTGGTAGCTTGCACTGCTATTATGTCCTTGTTATTGACTCGCTTCGACACCTCCATGTATGAAACTTTAAAAAAGTATTCTTCGCATGGTTACAGTCTTTTATGGTTATTAGAAACACTTATGTTTGTCCTTGTTCCCCTGCCTGCGGTGTATTTTTGGCGAGCAAGTGGAATCAAAACTGCTATAAGTTGGTTCATATTAGGATATGTGGCACTTAATCCTATTCTTTGGTGGGCTAATTCATTGGAGCTTTTTCCGTTACAACTTACCGTACATCTTGTTACAAGTGCCATACAAGCAGCTTTACAAACCTTATTGCTATTACATTTATTAAAAAACAGCCCTTACGCCCAACGCGCTTTTTATCTGCTCACCTTGCTTTTAGTGCAAGGCATTGCAAGAATGTTAGCCAATTGGATTATTCCGTTTAGTTCAGATAATCATCTTCTCACACTTTTTATTAATCTAGTTTTGGCACTCATTGCTTTTGCCGTTTGGCGAAAGGCAAGCATAGAGGATAATCCAGAATCTTTTGAGGAGCGTTTAGAGATAGACGAATGGACGCGAAAAATTGAGGAAATTGGTAAAAGTGAAGAAAATGAAAACCCTCCTAATACCTTGGCGCAGGAAGAAATGCCTTTGCGTGAACGATTAGGCGAATATTCCCATTTTATGTGGGGTATAGGGGCTATTTTTTGTTTTCACCTGACCGAATATTTTTTCGGGCAAATATATTCCTTAAAATGTGAGTCAGATTATTATTACTATTCTCTTAGGGGGATGATTTTTTTAGCTGCGTATTTTATGGGGCGTTTTTGGGTGAAAGGAGAACCGCAAAGTGTTACAAGATTGGGACGCATTGCAAGCATGCTTTGTTTACTATTAGTAAGTTTGCTGCCTTTTGCCCCAACGGCTACGCTTCCTTTTCTTCTGTTGATATGCCAATGTTTTGTACCCTGCTTAGGCGTTTTCTTATTGGAGTTAGCCACACGCAAATTAGGGGCGCACTTGCCACGCGCTATTGCTTGGGCGCAAATCGCAACAGGCTTAGGCTATTTGGGCGGGGCTTGTGTTTCTTTTGGTATTGAGATGAAAAATAGTAATGAGATAAAGGATGCAGCAAATCCGATATTTTATTTGCTATTGGCTGCACTCGCTTGTAGTTTTCTTGTATTGACTTATTATTTTACGAAGAAAAGTAGAGTCGAATAAACCTTGTTTGGATTGTGTTATCCTTGTATAGATAGGGGCTTATATAAAAGTGTACACTTTTGTCTATTTTTGTAGTCAGCGTTTAGGTAAAAAATAACAAAAAAGATTTAAAATAGCAAAAGGGTGTCTTTTATCCCCAAAAGGCACTTTTTTTCTGTTTTTGGGAGGGTTTAAAGCAAAAAAAGAAGCAAAATTAGCCCCAAATGACCAAATATTTTATTTTAGCAAGCACTTTTTTACAGAAAATATAAAATTATCTAAGGTAATATTACTTATAGTAATTATTTTTGGCATAAAATTTGCTTCAAATTGTAATTTTTTTTCAAAAAAACAGCGTTTTACCTCTTTTTTCTAACATTTCTTGTTTTTTTGAATAACCATTGATTATCAATTGATTAGCTGCCATTTTTAGCCTTTTCGGACAAAAAAAAGCATTATTTTCCAAAGAAATAACAGTTTCTAACAAGAATCTATCCATTATTTTTTATTTTTTTTTGAAAAAGTTTCTTGGAAAACTTGCATCGTATTAAAAATGTTTGTACTTTTGTTCTATCAAATTAAACAACGGAGCCAACTTCAATCTCTTATCGTAAACAACCAACTCAACCACGTTAGAGATTACTTCTAAAAATGGCTAACCTATAAAAAATATTCACATTCGGAGAAGCTCTTCGTTTAAGCGGTGAGCAGAAATTTAGACAATAGGGCAAACAACTTTCACACAGGCAATAGCCTTCACCCAAACTAACCACTAACCATCTGGTTTGCCCAAGGTTGTCGAAAATGAACGTATCATGGCTTTTTGTGTAGTCTTATACACAAGGGGAGTTTCTCTTGAAATGTGAGTCAAAAATTCAAAAAAAGTAAGTAAGCTAAGCATAGATTGGGATTAGGTGAATAACCGAAACTTCGTTTCCTGCGACAGGAAACGAGGGTTTTTTTTGAAAAAAAGGGGATTTTGAATTTTTTTTTTGAAAAAATAGCGACTTTTTTTTGCAAATTTCCAATAAATATGTAGCTTTGCACTCGAAGTTAAGACTTCCTTAAATTGCATTATTGCTCTCGGGCGTAAAAATAAATTATTGACAGTTAAGTGTTTGTTAGTGTTCATTTCTTGAGATAAGAAGTGGGCACGTTTTTTTTTAATCCCTACCTCTCGCTAACGCGACACTCGCTATTTTGATGGTTTTAGGAGCTAAGTCCTTTGTAATCAATGCTTTTATACAGGATTCTAAGGTTGCACCAGTTGTAATAACATCATCAATTAACAAAACTCCCTGATAAGCGGTATCGCGCACTTCAAAAGCGTCTGCCACGTTTTCCCATCTTTCTTGGAGGGATTTACGCGTTTGAGTTTCGGTATATTTATTTCTTCGCAAATATTCAAGGTCAATCGCTAATCCTGTTACCTCGCTCACACCTTTGCATATTTCTGCCGCTTGATTGTAGCCTCTCTGTCTTTCTTTTTGCGGATGTAAAGGCACAGGCACTAAGACCTCGATTCCTGTTAAAAAATCGTGTTTTTGAAGTTTAAGTGCCAATAATTTACCTAAAAAAACACCGATTTCAGGGCGGTCTTTGTATTTTAATTCGTGAAGTAATTTTTGCAGAAATCCTTGTTTATCAAAATAATACGCGGAAATTGTACCATCAATCGGCACTTTACCTGCAAAACGAAAAAACAAGTCATTTTTTTGAGGCGTTTTTTCAAAGCCTGTTTCGATAAATTGCTCCAAACAATCAAAACAAACACAAGTTTCTTGCTGTGTTAGGCTTTTCCCACAAGTATAACAACCTTCTGAGAAAAGCAAAGAAAGGAGGTCTTTGAGCATGATATTTTAGGTGATAATTGATAAGGGATAATGGAAAATAAAGTAACTCATTGATTTTTAAACATTTATAGAAAGGTGGTTATAATACTACAAAATATTTTCTTTAACTATTTTACCTTTCAGCTATAACCTATCAACTTATTTTACTAGGGTTAAATAGACATATACCACAGGAATAATCGTAAGCATACTGTCAAATCTATCCAACATACCGCCATGTCCGGGAAAAATACTACTGGAATCCTTAATCTGAACAGAACGTTTAAAAACGGATTCTATCAAATCACCGGGTTGATTTAATACGATGATGATAGCCGTGATAATGAGCCAGTTACCCACAGGAATAGGGGCGTATATGTGTAGGCAATATCCTGCAATTGCGGTAAGAATTCCCGCACCAATCACGCCCTCCCATGTTTTTTTAGGGCTGATACGAGGTGCAAGTGGCGTTTTGCCAAACATTCTGCCTGTAAAATAAGCTCCCGTATCCATCAAAGAACTCAAAAATTGGATCCCTAGCGGAATATGCCAACTGTATTCGTTGTTATGAATAATAGAAATTTTATGAAAAAGCAGCAAGGGTAATAAGCAATAGGCAATAGCAAATACCGTTTTTGCGACTGTCCCAATAGGGTCTTCTGTTTGTTTATCTGCTAATAAAAACAAACCTAAAACAGGAACTGCCAAAAAAAGTAAGTTTTGGAAGGGAAGGTTAAATGCCTCCAATATCCATATTAATATGCTGACTATCAGTGCTGTATAACGATATTGAGGTCGGGTAATGTGGGTAAGAGCCGTAAATTCCCAAACTGCTAAGGTGGAAACAAAACAGCCAAAAATCAACATTCCATATTCAGACCAAATCAAGACCGAAACTGCCAGAGTAGCTAGTAACAATCCCGTAAGTAAGCGTTGCGCCAAATTATTCATAGACGATGAATTATGCGGCAAAGTAAAGAAAGATGTTTGAATTATGCTATAAAAAGTAGGGGATAATTGATAGGGGATAAACGACAATAGTTGTAAAGTGGTGATTATTAGGTTTTTGTTTCTTTTAAATTGTGAAAAAAAACGAATATGCCCTATTTACATAGCCCTGTTTTCAACGGTTATCAGCCTTCTATCCGCTAATTTTTATCCTCTTCTTCGCCTATTTCGCTTCCGATTGAAAGCGGTTTATCGTCGAACATATCATCTTTGAGTTCCTTTTCTAAATCCTCATCATATTCCTCGTCTTTGAAAAGGTCTATTTTTTCGATGCCATCGTCTTCCTTGTCTTCTCCGCCTTCAAATTCCTTCAAAAAAGCGCGAGGGTCGTAAGTGTCATCTTCCCCTGTAATTAGCTCATCATCAAAGGTTGTTTCTTCTTTTGTGGGTAAAAAGGCTTTACGCATATCCTCAAAACGCGGGTCCCACACCAATTCAAACTCTACGCGGCGGTTTTTTTCTTTGTGTTCTTCTGTATCATTTGGGAAAATTGGGCGAGATTCGCCATAGCCTTCTGCTTGCAAGCGTTCCGTTTCTAATTTTCCTTTTTCTTGAATATATGCCTTGATACGGTCTGCACGTTTTTGCGAAAGTTTTATGTTATAATCTTCGCTACCATCAGAATCTGTATGTCCTTTAATTACAAGTAAATAGAAGGGATAATTTTTCATAAAACGCGCCAAATAATCCAATTTCGGTTTGGCAGAGGCGGCAAATTCAAAGCTATTTTCGGGGAAATCTAAACTTTCAAATACAATAGGCTTTTTCCTATCATAACTCTCTGTAAATAAGGTAAAGGTCGTATCTTGTTTAAAATTAAAGTCCTTTTTAATGGTCAAAAAGTTATCGCCGACCACATAAATACGATATTTGTTATGATTTTTGAGGTCAAATTCAAAATAGCCACTTTTATTAATGGTTTTAGGGGCAATTTCGCGCCCATTTTCCAAATCCAATAACATTACCGCACCAACAAGTGGCTTTTTTGTTACCGAATCCACCAAATAACCTCTTAACTTATGTACCGCATCGGGGCGAGCCTCCATCGGCATATCAAAAGCATACAAGTCAAAGTTGAGTTTATCTTGAGATTTGTCGCTTAACTCGGCTTTTGCATAATAAATATGGTCGCCATTTCCATCAATTGCAAAATAATACTCACTACCTGGTGTATTCACAAGGGGACCTAAATTGCGCGGCTCGTCCCATTGAAAACCTGTCCAACGAGATTTGAAGATGTCGTACAAACCAAAAGTTTTGAGTTGACCCGTTGAGCCAAAATACAAGGTTTGTGTAACAGAATGATAAAAAGGGGTAATTTCATTTTCAGGCGTATTCACCACAGGTCCAATATTTTTCGCGATACCCCAATCTCCATCAGCTTCTTTTTGGGCATAATAAATATCCACCCCCCCAAAACCATGTTGGCGATTAGAGGCAAAAAACATCGTATTGCCATCATCAGAAAGATTCGGTTGTGAATCCCAAGAAGCCGAATTAATCAAAGAACTTAGGCGGCGCACCTTTGTCCATTTTCCCTCCTCATAAGTAGCCTCGTAAATATCACAATCGCCCAAGCCATCTTTGGCATTGCAGCGTGTAAAATACAAGGTTTTGGCATCTCTTGAAAAACAAGCCGAGCCTTCATTATATTCTTTGGTAGAGATGGAATCAGGTAATTTTTCGGCGTGTGTCCATTTTCCAGTTAGGGGGTTTCGGTAAGAAAAATACAAATCCTCGTTTTGGCGAGAAAAAATATCGTCAATTTCATGATTTCCCCTGCGCGAAGTAAACAACAAGGCACTATCCGAGGGGTGCATATAAGGCGCATAATCAGGTTTATCTGAATTGATGGTTTTACCCATGTTTTGTAGCACTTTTTTGGGCGGAATCAAGGGATCTACGCGTTTTCTAAATTCCAACAATTCATAATATTCAGAAAGTGGAACCCATTCGCTACGGGTAGTAATATTGAGCGAATCCAAAGTAGGAATGCTTAAACGCTCGCCTTTGTTGTGTTTTACGGCAAGTTCGTACATCATTAAGGCGCGCGTTGTGTCGCCCATGAGTTGATGGTCGCGGGCAAGTAGCCACAATAAACGGTTATCTTTTTGGAAATTCTCAATCCCAAACTTGTGTACGTATTGTGCTAATAGGCGGCGATGCAAAGGAAGCGAATCTTTTGCATCTTCTATTTTCGCAAGTTCTTTTTTGTTATAATATACTTTTGCTACATTCATTTTTGGAAAAGGAACAGCCTCTTCCACCACGCCAAAACTATCCGCTTCTTGCACAAAAGCAGACTTCGCTTTCATCAAATCCGCTGCGCCTTTCACTCCAAATTGAGCAAATAAGTGCAGAGAAATGAAGGAAAGCATCAAAAATAGGGCAAGCCTTTGGTAATGAAAAGAACGTATCATCATATAAGTCGAGATGTGTGGGTTGTAAGTGAAGGTGAAAAATAGATAGGTAAAAAGAATTTCAGATACTTATTCCCCTTGATAATGAAGAATCTGCCTTAAACAAGGCACTTTGTATTTTGTTCTTTCCACCTAAAAATCAGACCTTTATAACAAATCATATTCCAAAATTAGCGATTTCTTTGGCTAATTCAAAATATTCATAGGGGTAAATGTAAGAAATAGGGTGAAAATGAAGGGAATGTGATTTTTACTCGACTATCTCTAATCTCGCTTGTTGTTTGAGCTTTTCGGCTAATTCAGTGCCCAAATATTGCTTAATCGCATAATGGGTAAGGTGTAATATGGGCATCATGAGAAAAGCCATGAGAAATTTATAAGGATAACTGACGAGTACAATGGCGATTAATTGCGGCATTGTCCAGTTACCTAATAAGTAAAAGGCAATAAATACCACCAAAAAGCTATCTAAAAACTGCGAAATAAGTGTAGAAAGTAAGGCGCGACTTGAAATTGCATTTTCGCCTAATTGGTGTCTTAACTTATGAAAAATGAAGGCATCAGCCCATTGACTTACGAAGAAAGTTACAAAAGAGCCTAAGATAATGTTCATGCCTTGCCCCAGTATTTTTTGAAATGCTACATTGATATTGGGCTGAATTTCGGGGTAGGAAGCAACCCAAAAGTCGGCGGGAGCGGCATAAATGGCTAAAAAAATCATGGCAAAGGCATATAAAATAAAGCCTGCCGTAAGAAAGGTGATGGTTCTTACTCCTCTTTTACCAAAGTATTCATTTACAATGTCGGTGAGGACAAATACAAAGGGCCAAGGAAGTGTACCTGCGGACATATTGATGGAAAGGTGTGTTTGTCCAAATAAAGATAAATCCAAAGGTAGAAAACCTAAGGTTCTCTCTACTGAAAATATCTTTGTGCCAATGATTTCAGCTACAATCACATTGCAGATAAAGAAGCCGCAGAGAAATAAAAAGAGTTGATTTTCTTTTTTTGCCATGATGAATAAGTGAAAAATGTGAATAACTAAGGCGTTTTTGATGATTATTTCGCAGAAAGGGAACAAAAACTAGACAAGGCGAAATAATATAAAACTAAGCAAAAAACAAAAGGATTTGTTATTTCTCACCCCAAAAAACAGGAAAGAATGCTTACTTCGCCTCAATTATCACGTCATCTATCTCTACTTTCCCATTGTCAGCTTTTAGCCAAAGCATTGCGGCCTCTTCAAAAGGTAAATTTTCATACAAAATCGGCTGATTTTTACTATCTATCTCGTACCATTTCCATTCTTTCCCCTTGATTGTCAGCGTATTCGTTTGGAATGAGGTCCCCGTATATTGGTTTGGCTGTTGATAATTGGTAGCATTTTTATCTAATTGAGCGGTAAGTGTAGCGGTGTTACCCTCTTTTAGTCTTGCCCGAATTTTTAATTTTAATTGCTTATGTTCAGGAATATCTCTCGTTTGAAAGCGATAGCCTAACTTATTATTTGCCAGAACATAGCTTGTAAAACCCGAAAAATCGCGTAAATTATCACTTTTTCGCTCCGTAATAATTTCGACTTTCCCAATACAAGTATCTATTACTTCTGCTTGAAAATAAAAACTTTTCGACCACCAAGAAGGATGCGTTGCCTCATGCCAAGTATCAAGTTGATAAAAAACAGGTTGCTTAGGGTTGCTATTGTCATAAATATAGGTACTTCCTTGCTGGCGAATTTCAAAGGTAATCGGTTGTCCTTCTAATTGAATGGTAACGGTATCTTTTTTAGGTACATTACCCGGCGTAATAGAATAAGGTTGAATCGAACCTGTAATCACGTATTTATTTTGATATTTGCGAACAACTACTAAATGTTGTGGGTTACCTGTCCAAAAATGATACATTAAATTTTTCGTAAGCATTGAAGTTACATCACCTTCTAAAATCTCTCCTTTGAATAAAACATCTTGATAATAACTACTAATTGCTTGTGCATATACAGGGGTTGACAATTGCCAAGCATAATTTTTAGGAAGTGGGAAAGGCGCTTTTTCATTGAAAAAGCCTGTATAAAAAAACTCTGCACCCGCTAAAGACATGGCTTTAAGCATACCTAACCATCGCCCAGGTCGTAAATTTCTTGTTTCATCACTTTTCCAACCTGCTGCAACGAAAGGAGAAAATAGCTTATCTCCTTTTTCAATTTCTACTCTCCTACAATCTCCTACCCAAGCCCAACCATGCCAAGCACCTGAACCTTCGTACCATTTACTATGATAAACAGGATAAATATCCATCGTGGAATAATAATATCCTCTCATTTTATCATTAATTTTTTTCCGATAATCATACGAAAAACGCCACTGCTTATGTTCTCCTTCAATTTGATATACCGTAAATTTTGTATTTTTTAAACGAGGGTCCTTCATCATTTCATACTTATAAGTAGAATCTAAATAATACACCTTATAACTTTGATACTCATACCAAGATTTATTCGGCATAATTCGTTGTTTATCTGCTACGACTTCTGGGTATTTTTCTAAATCTTCATCATGATGTATATAAGTAAAAACTTCTCCATTATCATTAATAAGATTAATAGGGCGTGTCAGTTTATCTAATCGCTTTTTTAAATAAAAATTTTGTGTACGACCATCTGCACGTACAGAATCCAAATTCATTACAGGATTCCACTGCTTATTGGCTAATTTAGAATTTTTACCTAACACATAAGCCTTTTTACTTTTTTCGGGATATAAGGCTTGCGGGACAGTTTGTATCCAAAAGGAAGTAACTGCTATGGGAAACCAAGGATTATCATTGGCTTGTTTAATAAAAGTTTCTTCCTCTCTCATTTTGGTATTCATGGAAAGGGTTAAATAATAATACCAATTTTTTGCTAATTCGTAATTAATTGCCAACTGATTGGCTTCTTTTATATCACGTTTAGTTCCATCAGCAGATCCTGATAAGAAATAAATATCTGCCCAATTAAAATTTCTTTGTAAAGTATGATGAGGTTTATATCGTGGCAAAGGATAAGTGCTTAGTTGTTTCAATGGGGTTAATTCTGCGTTTTCTGGGACAAAATCATAAATATCTAATTTGGCTGTATCATCATAAGCTAAAGGCAAAGCCCGCATTGTTACCTTACTATCATCTTTAAAACTATAAGGTTTTCCTTTTAAACCCTCTGTATAATGTTTTCTGATTAGACTAGGAGGAAGTACTTTATCGTAAATGGCAATTTCATCGTAACTAAATACATTGGGACGTTGAGAATTGGCACCATCTAAACGTAAGGGTTGTTTTCCTTCATAAAACAGCGGTTTTTTTAAAGAATCATGTTGTATTTGAAAAGAATTAGGACATTCTCCATCTATCCACACTTCTTTTTTACCTGTCTTGGCATCAAAAGTAGCAACTAAATGATGCCATTGCTTATCTAAATAATATTGAAAACTTGCCCTGTCTGAACCATATAGCGGAATACGAAGCACTTGGGCTGACTTATTTTTATTAGTTCCACCCTCTGTATAGGTAGAAAAGTAAATCCAA
The DNA here is from genome assembly GCA_046160275.1 of Bacteroidia bacterium. Lineage (GTDB taxonomy): Bacteria > Bacteroidota > Bacteroidia > J057 > J057 > JBJXHA01. The sequence continues at coordinate 13,543 of JBJXHA010000276.1, forward strand.
TTATTATAAAATTGCAAACGAAATGCTTCGTTTTCTGCGATTAATACTAAGCCATAATTTTGAGGGGTAATTCGATGTATAAACCAAGTTTCATAAGTTAATTTTTCTTTCTTTTGAGTTGCTTTTTCAAAAAAAGCATGTTGGTCATTTAAGTTTTGTAATTCTCCCGCAAGTTCTATTCCCTTGCCTGAAACTCCTTTTATCCTATTTAATTTTCCACTTATTTTTAATCCTTTACTATTTAAAGAATCTGTTTTGAAATCTGATTGATTAAAAGTCCAATAACAAATAGGTTGATATGTTCCTTGTGAAAAAAGAAAAGTACTTATGGTTATGAGAAGGAGAAAAAATGTTGTTTTCATTGTATTTAGAAGATTAAATGTAAATGATTATATTATAATAAGTGTTTATAACATTAGATATTCTGCTTGTGTTGTTGGTAGGCTAAAGCCATACCAACAAC
>JBJXHA010000277.1:0-4067 GCA_046160275.1 Bacteroidia bacterium
CTTGACCTATAATCATGCTGACATGCAAGAAATTGCAAAGGACTTATTGGTTTTGTAGCCCCAAAAAGCGATGTAAATGTTATGTTTTTCGTTAAACATCACTTCGGATAGGTTTATTTTCTATGAAAAAACTATCTTTGTCCTGAGTTTTTATATTAATAATAGAGCGTTGTCGAATGAGGTTAGCATATTTAGTTGTATTTCTATTTTCTTTTATATTTAATGCTTTTGCGCAACGCCGACCAAGCAGTACTTTCCCGTCGGGTACTTCATCGTCATTTCCTACTTCTACCAATACTTCTAGTTCTGAATTACCTAATTTTGAAGAAGAAGAACCTGATACGGCAAAGGTGGTTTATTTTTATGCACAACAACCTGAACGTCAATATGTTCTGAGTGACACCTCATTAGATAATCATTTCCAACAATACTTAACAACCAGAACTCGAAATGACGAATTTGCTTATTTAGGCTATTCGGGTTCAGCGGCTCGCCCTTTGGTTTGGCAAGTGCGCAATCGCATGGGTTTTGATTTGGGTTTTCATCAATTCGATGTTTATTTATTTAAAAATCAAGATTTTAAATATTATAATAATAGAAGGAGTTTTTCTCAGGGAAAATGGACATTCCATTCATTGGGGAATGATAGTAATTTGGATTTTGAATTTGGGGGGCATTACAAAAAAGATGTTTTTTTATCACTCAATTGGCATAGAATCAATACAAATACAGAAGGCTTTTACAAATTTGCAAATCAAAGTGCTGTAAATTCAAATTGGGGATTGAGTCTCGGACAATTAGGAAAGCGATACAACTGGTTTTTAAGTTTTGCTAGCAATGGTTTTCAACAAGGCGATAATGGTGGGATTGTCAATGATGCAGCTTTGAAAAACGCAGACACAACGCTAATTGGAGGACTAAAAGCAATTCCTACCAAGCTTTTTAACAATGTTTTGAATACTTCTTATACGATTCGTGATGTACAATGGCGACATTCTTGGCGATTGAATCAAAGCGATACAAGTGTACGTAATTTTCAATTGACACATCAAGTGAATTATCGTACAACAAAATATAAAGCTTACGCCAAAATGAGTAATTCAACGAAAAGTGACAGTACTTTTTTTGGCGATTTATTGACTTACAATAAAGGAGTTCGTTTATTTGTATCAATTCAAAATATTGAAAATCAATTCATTATAAGTTCAACTAAAAAATCCTTGCGCAATGGAATTTCATCAGTTGGCAATACTTTTGAAGCAGGATTAAGACATCAATGGTTTGGTATCGATTTAGAAAGTGGGCAAGAACAAGTACAGAATTTATTTGCATTTGCAAACCTCAATTTCAATACTTTTCAACGTTTTCAACTGAATACTTATGCACATTTAGGCTTGTTGCCCGCTAATGCAGGAGAATATCGAGCAGAGGGAACGATTTATTTTGACCTTAAACCGATTGGAAATCTTGAAGCAAAATTAATTCAGCAACGTTATCAACCAACACTCATGGAGCGACAATTCTATAATGTTCGCCAAGAAGTATGGAATAACGACTTCAAAAAACTCTTTGAAACCTCGCTTTCAGCCACTTATCGTTTGCCAAAGATTGGTTTTACTGCCGAAGTAGCCTATCATTTAATCAATAATTATATTTATTTTAATGAAAATTTAAAACCTACTCAAGAAAAAAATGCAGTCAGTATTTTTCAGTTAAACTTATCTGAATCTTTTAAATTGAAGCACGTTGGCCTCGAAAATTTCGTTTCAATACAGAAGTCAGCGAGCGAAAGCGTACACCTTCCGTCGATTGTAGGGAGGCACAGCATTTTCCTTGAAGGAAAAATATTTAGAAAAAAGGTAATGTTGGCGCGTATTGGGCTCGATTTTCGTTATACTACAGATTATAAAGCTGATACTTATCATCCTTTTATTGGCCAATTTTATTGGCAAAATAAAGAGAATATTCCATTTTATCCTTCTTGCGATGCATACATTAGCGCAAAAGTGACCAAAACAAGAGTATTCGTAAAAGTAGAAAATTTAACTCGTTCAATTTATAAAAAAGAGGCATATTATTTAGTGCCTGGCTATCCAATGTATGATACTTATTTCAGAATTGGAGTTCAAAGAAAATTTACAGATTAAAAAATATTGTAATTTACAAAATAATGATTATATTTGTAGCATTTATTTAAATATTTCATACTTGAATTATGTTTAAAAACTTACTTTTCCCTTTTTTAGCGGTTTTTTGTTCTATTTTAATGTCAAATACTGCCCTTGCCCAAACTCCGCCTTCTGATACTCCATGCGATGCCCCTACAGTGGTCGCAAGTCCAACCCCTGGTACTTGTTTTGATGTCACTTTTAATATTTGTTGTGGAGGTCTTTCATTTAATAATTTCTTAGGCACGCAGCCTACCTGTGGAAACAGCGTAACAAACAAAGATGCATGGTTTGTGATAAGTAACTTAGTTGCTGGTCAAGAGTACAATTATATGTACACTGAAAAAGGTCATCGCCAGACTTGGGTAGAAATATATGAACGCCCAAACTCTAAGAATTGCAATGATCCAACTGCTTATATTCCAATAAGTTGTACGAAAGAAAATGATGTTGCTTATTTTCCCAACTCTACGGCTTCTGCTACGTTTGTGCCTAAAAATGCGAATAGTACTTATTATGTGCGTTTGATGCGTTCAAATATCATAACCGATTTATTTTTAGAAGGAAAAATCTGCATTTCAAAATCATACCCAAATGATGAGCCTTGCGGAGCGACTTTTCTACCTGTTCAGCCCGCAAAAGGGACTAATCCTGTGATAGGGCAAAACCACGCAGCAGCAGATTGGCAACCTTTGGTATATACTGGCGCATCATGTGGTCCAAATAATGATGTTTGGTATAAATTCATTCCAGAGGAATGTTCTGTAAATATATTTCTAAAGAATTTAACGCCAGCAACTTATGAGATTCAAGCAGCAATTTTAGAAAGCGCTGATGGTACTTGTAATAACTTGAAAGAAGTTGTACCTTGTGGGGGAGATAAGAATAAATATGACGATATTTTGCTAAGCGCAGATGGCTTAACCGTTGGTAAAACCTATTATGTAATTGTAGATGGGTATTCTCCTCCTTACTTTAACGCAGTGGGGGAACACTCCATAGAGGTTTATAAAAAGCCCAATCCTCCTTTGTGCCCTGATATTCCGACCCCTTGCGATTGTGGAAAACCCGGTTGTATTACACCTTCACCATTTCCAAATAGCGCAGCTGGTAATTTTGCTTTGACTAATGCTCAAAATGGCCAAACTGTTAGTGGTTGTTTTGACCTAACGGCTCAAAAAATTCCAGTATTAGGCGGAAGTAACAAAGCAACTTTTTGCGCAAGCTATACTGCGATAGCAGGAGACGATTTTATGGCTTTTGACAATGTCGTTTCAAAAGATGCAAGTTGTAGTCTATTAGCAAATTTGGGAAAAAATATTGTTTACGAAGAAGGAAATTGTACTGCTCAAATTCCAAGTACTTGTAAAGATATTAATGGTACTACACCAGTTTATCGTTTAACGGTTGGAAAAACGTATAAATTCTGCCGTCAAGTAGTAGCTGATGGTGGCGATTTGGATTGTGTTGGAAAAACTTACCAAGGCTTTTGTGCTTTTCTTTGGAAAATTAACAATAAAACGGTTGTCAATAAGAAAATTTGTAACAGCAGTACTTTTACATTCAATGGAAAAACTTATGATACATCAGGCACTTACGAACATGCTTTTCCTAATGGTACTGGATGTGATAGTATTGTAGTGTTGAATTTAACAGTTTTACCAAAATTAGTTACTTCTCTAAAAGTAAAAGATGTTTGTCCTGAAAAAGGATATAAACTTGGCGATGTAACTTATACAATATCAGGTGTTTATACGAAAGTGTTGAAAACGGCATTAGGTTGCGATAGTACCGTTACTGTTGAATTAACAGTATTGCCTACTGCAAAATCGACGCTAAATAAAACTGTTTGCTTTAATGAAAAATTCAAAATTGGCAACGAAGAGTTTTCGTCAACGG
>JBJXHA010000278.1:0-3704 GCA_046160275.1 Bacteroidia bacterium
TACGGCATTAGCAATTTTGCAGAACTTCCCAAAGGAAATTACTTTTTTGCGGATAAAACGCCTTTTTTACATAAATTAGAAAACTTAGGTGAAAAATATATATTTTTCATGCGCCCGCGTAGGTTTGGAAAATCTTTATGGATTTCTATTTTGCAATATTATTACGGAACTCAATACAAAGAACGATTCCAAAAGCTGTTTGGCGAATACTATGTGGGCAAAAATCCTACGGAAAATGCGAATAATTATTTGGTTTTAACTTTTGATTTTAGTGGAATTGACACAAGTACAGCAGAAAATACCTATCAAGGGTTTTTGAAAAAGGTTTTGGTTGGAGTAGGCGCTTTTATGAGCGAGTATCCTACTTATTTTAGTTCAAAAGATATTGAAATCATAGAAGAACAAACTAGCCCTGAGCATTTATTGAGTGAATTTTTTAGGCGACTATCAAAAACAACCTTATCTCATACCATTTATTTGTTAATAGACGAATACGACCATTTTGCAAATGAGTTGTTAGCCTTAAATTTATCCCATTTTCGGAATATTGTGGGCAAAAATGGCTGGGTAAGAAAGTTTTATGAAACGATAAAAACTGCAACACGTGATGGCATTGTAGAAAGAATGTTTGTTACAGGGGTTTCGCCTGCCACGCTTGATAGTATGACAAGTGGCTTTAATATTGCGATGAATTTAACGAGAAATGCGCATTTTCATGAAATGTTTGGTTTTAATGAGGCTGAAATGGTGAGTTTGTTGGAAAATATTGGTGTGCCAACAGGTAAAATGCCCTTCGTAAAAGAGCAAATGAAGGTCTGGTATGATGGATTTAAAGTAGCACAAGAAGCAACATCACATATTTATAATCCCGATATGTTGTTGTTTTTTGGCTGTCAATATTTATCAAGTGGCGGTTTTCCCTCCAATATGTTAGATGATAATATTGCAACAGATTATGGAAAAATTCGTGCGATTTTTAAAATAGATAACCAAGAAAATTCTCGTGTGCAGGTGTTGAAAGATTTGGTGGAGAAGGGAGAAATTGTTGTTGAAATTGTAAGTCGTTTTAATTTTGAAATGGAATTTGGGCAGCGCGAATTTATTAGTTTGCTCTTTTACATGGGAATGTTATCCATTGAAAGTGAGGAGTTTGGGCGCACAAAGCTACGAATTCCGAATTATGTAATGAAGGAATTGTACTATCAATATTTTTGGCAACTGTTACGAGAAAGTCAACTTGCACCTGTTTCTTTAGATGGTGTGGCTGATGTCGTGTATCAAATGGCAAAATATCAAGATGTTGAACCTTTAAAAGCCTTGATTAACGAAATTTTATCCGAACATTCTATCCGTGATAAGGCGAATTTTTCAGAAAAGCACCTTAAAACGTTGTTCATCACTTTATTTTATATTTCAAATATTTACATTGTCGACAGCGAACCTGAAACACGCCAAAAATACATGGACGTTTTGCTGCTCGGCAGAAGACAATACAACATTCCCCACGACTTTTTATTCGAACTAAAATACATCAAAAAACCTTCGAAAAAGCAATTAACTGAATTAGGTGGCGAAAAAGTATGGCTCGAACAAATTCGACAGGCGACTATCAATCAATTAAATACCTACAGAAATACGCCAAAATGTCAAAATTTGGACAGGCTGCGTTCCTATATTTTAATTGTGGTAAATATGAAAATTGCGATTTTTGAGCAAATTTTGTAAGAAAGGATTATTATGTTAAACAAAAGAATAATCCAATAATTCTTCCTACTTTTGTCCATTCTTGAAATGATTAGTTGCTGTCGATTTGGAAATTCTGTTGCTTCATATAGGCATAACACAATGAATATCAATAAAATTACTAGCCAATCTTTTTTTACCTTTTTTATACTTTTAGGACTGTGTTTGGTACAAAATCCAAGCCTAGCACAATGTACAGCGCATTTTGCTGCGCCTTTAAGTCTGCGTGCCGCAAATTATGATATTCGTTTGACCTTAGACGATATTACGCATAAAATTGACGCAAAACAAAGTGTTCAGGTAACAAATACTTCTCCCGAACCCATGCGCGTACTGCGCTTTTATATGTATTTTAACGCTTTTAAAAATACAGAATCTACTTTTTTAAAAGGGGCAACTGATATCTTTGGACAATCTTTTGCCGACAGAACGGCAGCGGAATGGGGCTGGATAACAGTAGCGAAAATGACACGCGAAGGCGTTGATTTAAGTGGCGAAATGGATTATGTTCAATTAGATGATGGCAATAAAAACGACCAATCTGTATTGGAAGTAAAGCTAGATAAGCCCATTTTGGCGGGTGAAACGGCTACTTTTGACATGACTTGGAAGGCGCAAATTCCTAAAACAATCGCAAGGGCAGGTTATAGCAAGGATTTTTACTTGCTTTGTCATTGGTTTCCGCAACTTGGTGTTTTTGAGCAAAATAACTTAGGAAAATGGGATTGGAATTGCCATCAATTTCATCGAAATAACGAATTTTACGCTGATTTTGGCAACTATGACGTAGAAATTACAGCTTCAGAAAAATTTGTGATGGGGGCTTCAGGCTGTTTGGTGAGCGAAAAAAAGAACAATAATGGAACAATTACGCGGCATTTTCATGCCGAAGATTTGATTGATTTTGCTTGGTCAATTTATCCCAATTTTACGGTGCAAACGGACAAATGGAAGCACGTTTCTATTCGTTTGCTGATTCCGCATGAACACGCTGCATTGGGCTATCGTTATCTTTCTGCGGTAAAATTTGCCTTTGAATATTTGGAAAAACATGTAGGAAAATATCCCTATTCCAGCTTGACAATCATTGACCCGCCTTTTCATGGTTTACGTTCGGGTTTGATGGAATATCCAACTTTGGTAACAACAGGCACTTTTTATGGTGCACCGCAAAATGTTCGATTGATGGAGTCACTGGTTGTGCATGAGTTTGTGCATCAATATTTTATGCAAATGCTTTCTTCCAATGAAAAAGAAGAACCTTGGCTAGACGAGGGTTTTACGACTTATTTTGAGGATAGAATTATTGATGCGCAGTTTGGGGCTAAAAAATCGCTGATTGATGTTTGGGGGATTCATTGGGACAACCGAGAGCTGACTCGCCTTGAGTACTCTCGTATGGAAAACCCGCGTGAATTAGCTCCTGCAAATCTAGGTAAAATGTTCTCAAACGCTAATTTTAAACCCTTGATTTACAGCAAAACAGCTACAACTTTACGCACAATAGAACAAGTCGTTGGTACGAAAAAAATGGACGAAATTATTCAAGCTTATTTTGAAAAATGGAAATTTAAGCACCCAAAAGGAAGCGATTTCCTAGCAATTTTGAAAGAAAAAATGGCAGAAGAAAAAGACAGTCTTTTTGCTAAAAGTGTCATTCATCTGTTTCAACAAAGCATTTATGGTACTTCCATTTTGGATTATGAGGTGCGCGATATTTCAAATAATGTGTTGCTGGGTTCGCAAGGCGTTTTTGGCGATCAAGTGGCGAATTTTACCTATAAAAAAGCAAACAATACGAAAGAAACTATTTCTGTTGTAAAGGTTTCTCGTAATGGCGATGCCATTTTTCCCGTAGAATTGCGTGTTACCTTCGAAGATGGTACAACAGAAACGATATACTGGTCAGGAGAAGAAGGTTTAAAATCTTTTGAATTTATTGGCAAACCTAAAATCGTTTC
>JBJXHA010000279.1:0-6149 GCA_046160275.1 Bacteroidia bacterium
CAAAGAATATATTTATGGTTTTCGTATTTTAAATGATAAAAGGTAAACCATTCACTTTTTCAACTTTTAATATTTATGAGCTGGACAGAAAGTAAATGGCTAAAACCCGCTTGGATGGGCGGTGAGAATGATTTTGTTACAAAGTATCAGGATAAGTTTTCGAAAATTGGGGAGAAGTTTGCACCACCCATTAAGGAAAAAGAGGAGAAATCTTTTGTCAAAACGCAATAGAATATTGTTTTTCGTATTATTGAATCTCATAATGGAAAAAACCCTCCTTTGACTCAACATGACCCAGCCTTTAGCCTGTATAGTAGGCATGGCAGCGATGGCTTCAAAAAGTACGATCCAGAGGTAAGCGAAAATGGGTTCACAATAACTTATAACAAAACAAAAAAAGAGTACAAAATGAAAGTTGCTCTTCTTATTGTGTATTGCCCACTATTTTTTAGCGACCCTAAAAAAGGTTTTGCTGACGGACCTTTGGCGCAAGAAAACCCTGGACTATTTGATGCGGTGGAAGCGCATGAAAAATACGGGCATTGTGAGCAAATGAAGGAGGTTATTGTAAGAAAGATAGCAATTAAATTACCCTTATTTAGCGAAGCAGGCACCATAATTTCCTTACAAACCTATGAAGGTTTTCCTATGGATATTTTACTTCAATACCATAAGGATTTGGAAAAAATACTAAGCGAAAGTGATTTGCTAGAAGAAGAAAAAAAGACGGAACATAAAAGTAAAATTGAGGAGGCTAAAAGCAAAATAATTAACCTAATTTGTGACAACCTCTCCGATCGAATGCATGAAGATGATATTGAATTAGATGCAAACAAGAGGGTGCGTGAGGAGGTTAGTTCAAGGAATTATGAATATCTCAGTGGTAAAAGAAAAATAAAATGGCAAGGACAAATCTTACCCGAAAAAGAATAATAGCTTTTCTGCTTATTAGTATAAACCTTCTTATGGGCTGTAACACACGTAGGCGAACCTATCACCCCTGCCCTAAACAGATGTACGATAAGCCACTCGCTATTATCGAAGCATATATCAAACGTGTGGAACCCGATAATTTTTATTGGGATGTTGACCCACGCACTTTTTTTCGTCTATATGCCGATTCCATCAATCTGTACGATTCCACACATATCCTACCCAAAATCTTTACAGAGTTTTGTATGGATTATAAGTACAACGAATATTGGGCAGGGACTCATGATCCCCTTTGTTTGAGAGTCGGGATATTGTCTTATGTGACTAACGCAAAATCTCTTTCCTTATTAATGAAAGAACATAAAGACACTTTGCAGTATCTTTGTAACCGTCCCTATGATTATAGGATTTTGCCTATGCCTAACCTCCGTGTATCTTGGCATATTTTGATGAAAATACGGCTCAAAAAACTCAAAAAGGCTAAAAAGAGGTGATTGAGCATTTAGGGGAAAGCAAACGCAAATTTTACCGTAATTTTTTTTGCACTTGGTTCTCAAAAGTAGTAATTTTGAGAACCAAGGCTATCTTTTCACTTTTTAAATCATAAATACAATGAGCTGGACAGAAAATAAATGGCTAAAGCCCGCTTGGATGGGCGGTGAGAATGATTTTGTTACCAAATATCAGGATAAATTTGCCAAGATTGGCGAGAAGTTTGCGCCGAAGATAGTGGAAAAAACGGGAATAGCTAAAGCAAAAGGCAACAAAGAGTCGAGAATAGCCCTAACAGGTACAGAAAGCAATATACTAGGCTTTATTATAGTGTTAAATGACATTTCTCAGAATAATATTTATTATAGCAATGGGGGATATTTGGAAATGGTTATAGACGATCATAACGACTATAAATTATTTGATGATTTTATGTATGAATTTATCTATGGTGGTGGTAGCAAACAACAAACCATTGTGCTTAGGATAGTTAAACAAATAGTAGCAGTATTTGATAGTTTTTCCTCTGGTCAAGTTTGCTTGAACGACTTCCAAAATACAAAAGACCACAAAGATACTAAACTTTCGGGTGGGTATAGAATATTTAGGTCTCTATCTATTATCCACTTTATAGAGGAAAGGCTTCAAACAGAAAACTACGAAGCCGCAAAGCAAGAGGATAAAGATAAAAGTATTTTTAAAATTAGCCATAAAAAGGCAATAGAAAAAGAGGTGGCTTTTTTAAAATTATTATTTCCTTCATTGTCCTCCGTTTCGAGGGTAGATAATCTCGAAGATGATGACCATGATCCGTATAAAGAAAAGTATTATTATTATGGAAACTTCCTTGAAGTAAAATTCACGCAAAAAAAGGGGGCTACTACGCGTGTATTTGCTGTAAACTTTAAAAGCGTTCCTGAATAAAATGAGAATAGTTTGTTTCGTTATTTTCGTAATGTTGCCCTTTTTTGCATTTACGCAAAAAAGGGCAACATTACATACAATCTCCATCCCTAATTTAGTACTAGACACCTCACAGCATAGTAAGATAGACACCACACTAAATGGTATGGTCATCAAAAAGGGGATATGGTATGAAGGTTATAGCCATACAGATTTTGAAGTGGGCGTAAAAACAACTTTGGGTGCTTATGTAAAAGGTGTTAGGCAAGGGCGATGGTTGATATATCATGATAGTATGCTTTTTGCCTGTCTTCAATATTTAGATGGTTATATTGAGGGAAATTCGACATTTTATATTGTTCATGACGATTTCTATACCATCCAAGAGAGAGATAAACGCCCTTCTGATTCCCTATATGAAGATGAGTTTTTTTATGAAGCAGTTCGCACTAAGCCCTTACGATTAAGATACATCTTACAACTTTCTTTTGTCAAAGGAAAGGCAGAAGGTAGTGCAAACTTGTTGCTCCCCACTGGAGAGAAGGTAATGGAATGGGTTAGCAAAGAAAATCAAATTAGCGAAATATTATGGCTAAACATTGAAAAAATAGATTTCGAACTTTCTGAAACAGAAATTCCCTTTATTGAAGTATGGCTAAATGATATTATTTTAAAATGGATAGAATATCATTAAGCATTAATAAACAATTACCAGAAATAAGTCAGAAACTATATGAACGATTTACTACAACAAGCAAAGCTTTACGCTGAGATGGGCGAAGATTTTGTTTACGCAGGGGAAAAGGATAAGGCACTTGACTGTTATGAGAAGGCGGCACTTATGTATGAAAGTGCATCACCCATTTGTGTAGATGAATTGCTGGATCTTTATGGTGGCATCAAAAGCTTATATCACAACAAAAAGAATTTCGAAAAGGTGTTAGAATATGAATTAAAAGCCATTAGGTTGGTTGAAAATATGTCCCATCGTTCCGAGCCTTTTGAGTTTATGTTGGCTACGATGTATAGAAATATTGCGGGAACTTATTGTAAAGTAAACAATTATGAAATTGCTCATATTTTCATTGAGAAAGCAATTGCCATTTATCAAGTTATCTTAAAGGAAGATCATTTGTATCTGGAGAATAGTAGGTGGTTGAAAGAGCGTATTATGACGCAACTTTAAAAGTGACGTATTTTGTTCTTATCCATAGCGCAGGGTTTCAAACCCTGCGCTATGGATAAGAACAAAATAGCTAAAATAAATACGTATTTTTTAACTCAAAATGGTATAATAAGAAGGTGAAAGGCGTAGTTTTATTGTGTTCTATATGAAAAAGGTTCGGAACTCTTCGAAGAGTTCCGAACCTTTTTAGACAGCCCCATTTCGTTTCATTATCAAATTAACTCATCTGACTAAAATAGGAAGCTTATTATTTCAACACGATACTCGTTACAAAGCCATTCACCGTTAAAGTCGCCTCATTGTCGCAAGCTCCTGTACCATAATCAATTACGCGCTCAGAGCCGCCCACAGGTTGTAGCGAAAGTTTGCCTTTAACGATATAATCGCAATCGGTTTTTACCTGCAATGCGTCTAAAATATTCGCGGTAAAAGAAATGCCATTTGTTGCTGTGCCGCTTGCCGTTCCCGTAACAGAATAGGTGTTATTTACAGGACTTGTGCTAATGCCATCTGTCCATTCTACCGTTCTATCGCAAGACCATTTAATCGTGCCACTTGCAGATTCGAGTCTTGCATTTTCTACTTTTGTGGTATAAAAACGATGTCCATTGCTGGTGTTAGTATAAGTAACGGTTTGTTTGTCAAAAGTTGCTTTGTATTTTGTTCCGCCTTTTGAAGTAACAAAATAATCTACAGGGGTAATGCTCAAAACCGTTCCCGATTCGCTCCATTTTCCGGAAAAACTTCCCACCAATTTCCCTTGTCTAATTCGACCATCAGCGCAACTACAGCCCGCGTTTCCGAAATCAATAATCATGTCATATCCGCTTCCTGCTGGCGCAACAGTTGTGGTTGCACATTCAAACACAAAGCCATCTGTGCCATCAATCCCCGACAAACGATTCATTTCAGGCGTAGCGTAGGCTTTTACATCAAACGCTTTTCCAATAAATTCAAATTCATTTTGCGCAAAAGAATGTTCTTCGGAAGGAACTTTGTCCTTTGTATCGTCAGTTAAATCAGGCTCTGCGGTGCAGCTAACCAAAAGTAAGGCAATAGAAGTCGCCCATAAGGTGTTTTTTAGCATTTTCATTTGAGATGAATGGTTATAAGAATGAATAATATTGAAATCTAATAACAAATTGCAAATTTCGTGTTTTTTCTTCTATTAAACGAAGAAAATCGCCCAAATGATGCACTTTGTTGTTCTTTTGTTAACAGATGTGTAAATTTTGTTAAATTTGCCTACTTTTTCATTATTCACTAAAAAATATGTCAGTATCAATCCAACATCTTAGCAAAGTTTACGGTACACAACGTGCGATTGATTCGCTCTCTTTTGAGGCGAAAAAGGGCGAAATTTTGGGTTTTTTGGGTCCGAATGGCGCAGGAAAAACGACTACCATGAAAATCATTACCTGCTTCATTCCCCCAACAGAAGGGACTGTTTCTATTGGTGAACATAATATACATGAGCATCCTTTGGAAATCCGCAAAAAAGTGGGCTATCTTCCTGAGCATAATCCTTTGTATTTGAATATGTATGTGCATGAGTTTTTGCAATTTGCAGGAAAAATACAACAAGTTTCGCCTGAAACCTTAAAAAAGCGAATCCCTGAAATCATCGAAAAAACGGGTTTAGGGCGCGAACAGCATAAAAAAATCGCTATGCTTTCTAAGGGTTATCGCCAAAGGGTGGGTTTGTCGCAAGCATTAATTCATGACCCCGAAGTGTTAATTTTAGATGAGCCAACAACGGGCTTAGACCCTAACCAAATCGTGGAAATTCGCGCCTTGATTCAAACGCTAGGGAAGGATAAAACGGTGATTTTTTCTTCGCATATTTTGTCGGAGGTGGAGGCGATTGCAGATAGAGTAGTGATTATCAACAAGGGAAAAATTGTGGCAGATGCCATTCCTTCACAATTAGCGGCAATGGCAAATGACCAAACGGAAATTCGTGTTACGGTGGATATTGCTAATTTTGATATTTCTACTTTACAAAAAATAGCAGGAGTAACTGAAATTCAATCCATTAGTCCCAATTCTTTCCTCATCAGAACACAGACCGACCTCGAAATTCGCAAGGAATTATTTGCCGAATGTGTGCGTCAAAATTGCATCATTTTAGAATTGAGCAAGCAAGTTTTCAGCTTGGAAGATTCGTTTAGGAAATTAACAAAGTAAATATTGTGATTGTTTTTTATTATGTTCTACGTAAAAAGTTCTGAACTCTTCGAAGAGTTCAGAACTTTTTACCCAGCTACTCAAAGGAATAAAATGTATTATAACTTCACAAATTTATGCATTTCTTTGCCAATTTGTAAAGAATACACACCGCTTGGAAGATGTGCTACGGAAATACCTTGTTGCAATGCACTTGATACTTTGCTTTCCATGACTAATCTTCCTGCTAAGTCGTAGAGATAAAGGGTCGCATTTTCAATATCTCTTTCTTTCACCTGAATTTCCAATTTGCTTTGCACAGGATTAGGATAAATCATAAAAGATTCATTTTCAGGTAATTCAATGGAAACAGTATTATCGTCAATATAACCAATGCCATTCAAATTGTTGTTCATTCCTGCGGTAAACGCACCACCTATATACAATCTTTTATTGTGAAAACGTAGTG
>JBJXHA010000280.1:0-4341 GCA_046160275.1 Bacteroidia bacterium
ATTCTACGTCTATGATTTTATAAAATTTTTGCGTTATCATTAAGGGGATTAATTACTATTTTCTGCCTTATACGCGAATTTTCGCTGAAAAGTTACTTACTTTAACGAATGATAACTTTGTTAAAATCAACGCTTTCAGCTTCTGCCTGCAAAAGTACGAATTTTCGTTGTAGCTTGGCTATGATTTTCGCATTTTATTTGAGGAAATAAAAAACGTTGTCAAAGTCTAAGACCTTGACAACGTTGAATTTGGGTGTCAAAACTAATTATTTATCAAGGATGATTTTTCCTTTTGCTGTTTTATTTGCCGCTTCGATAAGGTAAAAATAGGTGCCACCAGTTACGTTTGCGTCCCATTCTACTTCGTTGATTTCATAGGCTTGGCTTTGCAATTCGGTTTGATATACTTTTTGCCCCATCAAATTATAAACAGAAAGTTTTGCTGTGGTAGTATTGGGCAATACAAAACCAAAGGTAACTTTCTCGCTACTTGGATTTGGGAAAGCGATGGCTTCAAATCCGTTCACTTTTTCCTCCTCTAAGGAAACATTCGCAGGCGCAAGCACTTTTTGAGAGGTATAAACGTGATATTCTCCTGCTTGCAAGGTGATATTTGCCGTTGTATTCGTTACATTAATGGAGTCGCCCGTCAAATAATCGTACCATTTTCCTGTATTTTGGAAATTGGGATTACCTGCTAAGGCACTCATGCCAAAATTTCCAATCACCGCAATATTCATACTTGCATCGTTCACATGAATTGTTTTAAACGCACTCGCATTTCCCACATTCAAGTTGAAATTACTACTTTCCATCGCAGGAACTTGCGTTTTCAAATAAGTCAATCTGCGGTAAATGTTATAAAGGTTTTTGCGCTCGGCTACGGTAAAATAATTCCACAAAATAGGTTTAGGGTCGGTTCTACAAGTCGTGTTTATCGTACCATTTGGGCATAAGTTAATACTTTTGTCGTAACCTAATTCGCCAAATTGCCAAATCATTTTAGGACCAGGCACGGTGAAGAAAAAAGCTGCAGCTTCACCCATTCTTGCCAAAGCGGTATTCACATTTTTGGTACTGTATGAACCATTTACATTGCCATATTGCGAATTTTTGTACATCAAACGCTCCTCATCGTGACTTTCCATATAACTTACCAAATGAGGATTGTTCCAACCTCTTGCTTTATAAGAAGTCCAAGAAAAATCAGAATTTGACATCCACCCCATTGTGTTCTCGTTGTATGCATTCACCATATTTCCCCAAAACATAAAGCCGTAATTTGCCAATTCTTTTTCTTCGCTATTATCTGCAAAATGTTCAAGAATTAAATACAAACTATTATCCACTGCATTAATTTGGTCATACATTCGCTTCAAATTATAAATGCGGCTGGCATCATATTGCCCCCATTGCCCTACATTCGAGCCAGAATTGGTTTGGGTAAATCCTTTCGACAAATCAAAGCGATAACCATCAACTTTGTATTCCGTTACCCAATGTTTTATCACCCTATCTACGTATGCACGGGTTTGTGGGCTATCATGGTTCATGTCATACCCTACATTAAAAGGATGAGTTGCATCAGCGTTAAACCAAGGATTATCGCCAGCAGGTTTGTTATTGGTTGCGTCCCAATAAAGTTGCACCAAAGGCGAAAGCCCCGCTTGGTGATTTAACACAATATCCAATACTACGGCAATCCCATTTTGATGGCACACATCTATTAATTCTTTCAATTTCTCTTTTGTACCATAATATTTATCAGGCGCAAACAAGAAATTGGGCATATATCCCCAGCTAATATTTCCATCAAATTCTATGACAGGCATTAATTCAATGGTGTTCACGCCCAATTTTTTCAAATAATCGAGCGTATCTATTAAAGATTGATAAGAATGTTCGGCAGTAAAATCGCGCAGAAGTAATTCATACACAACTAAATCCGTTTTTTTAGGGCGGCTAAAATTAGTAATTTGCCAGTTATAAGTAGGTTGATTAATTTTGAAGGTAGAAACCACGCCTGTCGTTTTTCCCACAGGGTAAGGCTTTAAATTGGGATAAACAGAAGTTGGAATATAACTATCGTTCCATGGGTCAAGCGTTTTTTCGCAATAAGCGTCAGCTACTTTTAGGCTTCCATTCACCAAAAATTGATAGCCATATTCTTGATTAGGATTTAAACCCGAAACTTCCACCCACCAAGTTGTGCCATCTGTCGAGCGTTTCATAGAAGTCGCTTGGGTAGGCAAATAATCGTTTGTTTCTAATAAAAGGTAGGCATTATTTTTATAAGGGGCATACAAGGCAAAAATGACTGTATTGTTATTCACGATGTTCAAGCCATTTACTGTTCCCGCAGGAGGATTTTGCACGACCAAATTTCCTTGCACCAAGTAATAAATAGAATCTTTTACAATGTTCGTTCCATCATCAGCAACTACTTTCACCCAATATTGTCCTGCCGTGCTTGCCGTTGTGTTATAAGAAATGTTAGTTGTGTTCGTGGCAGAATTAACAAGCGTATTATTGACATAGAGCGAAAGATTTGCTGCCACATTTGAACCTGCATTTATCGTAATATTTGCCCCCGAACTATAAATTCCTCCCGAAAGCGCAGGTGATAAAATCGAGGCTTGAAGCTGCGAAGAACTTGCCACATCATAAAAAATATCTGTACCTCCCACATCGCGCCCTACAATCGTTCCCGCTTGATTTCTAAAAACAAATGCCAATTTTAGCACCGTTTCATTTTGTGGAACACTATAAAAAGTGCGAATTTTGAAAGAAATTTGGTACTTATTATTCCCCAAACTTGTCATTTGCACCTTAGGGTCGGCTGTCCCCCAAGTGCCTTGTACGCGCTTCCAATCTGTACCCGAAGTGCTCAAATTGGTGATAAGCCCCGTATGTGCATATACTGTTCCCGTAAAACCTGCAAGTGCGGCATTTCCTTGTGTAGCATCATACACAATCACTACAGAATCATCGGCAGTTGGAAAACTCGGGGTAATGGTCAAAATTTGCGCATTCGCCGATGAAATTCCTACAATAAAAGAAAGCAAGCAAAGAAGTGAAAAGTGAAAAAAATGTCTTTTCATAAAAACTAACAATATGATAGAAAAATAGAGCTGCAAATTACAAATTATTAATGAATGTGGCAATTAATTGCGTTTTTTTTGTTAACTAACAAATGTTCTCTGTTTTTCTTACTAAAAAAGAAACCCTTATTCATTTATTTCGTATCTTTACCCTGAATCTTTTATTTTGTTAATATGAAATATCACTATCAACTACACATCGCCAGCCCTTGCCACGAGGAATGGGACAATATGCAACCCAATGAAATGGGGCGTTATTGTGATTCTTGCCAAAAAACGGTCATTGATTTTTCAAAAATGACGGAAATTGAAATTGGAACCTTTTTGCATTTACGTCAAGGACAAGATTTTTGTGGCAACATGGAACTTTCTCAAGGGCAAAAAAACTATACTTTTATTCATACACAACGCAGTGATTCTCCCGTAAAGCGTTATGTTATGGCACTTTTTGCGGGAATGATTGCGCTTCCCTCTGCTGTTTTTAGCCAAAATGGGGAAATCAAACAAGCAAGAGTGCATGATTCTTCTTTGTTCGAAATGTTCGAGGTGGAAGTACCTGAACCTCCTTTCATTAACCTAGATGATATAAGACTAGTGCCAGAAAAAACCGTAGAAGTAGAAAGACCACCGATTGCTTATTCTCCAAACCTCATTTCGGGGCGACTAATTAATGCAGAAACAGGATTACCTATAAAATATGCAACTGTAAGTACGAGCCCTTATTATATTGAGCATCTATTACAACGAGAACTTGATGCATTAGCAAAGGAAGTTTATGAAATAGAAGAAACGCACAAAGATAGCCAGCGTTTAGTGGAAAAGCAGAAAAAACGAATTATGGAACTTAATGACCAGTTAACTCCATATAAGCGTCTTATGGAACAATTACAGGCTAAAGTTGATAGGGGTGAATTTGGTCTTAGTGGAAAAACTGATGAAAATGGCTATTTCCAATTTTATTTGCCTGCGGAAATCACAGAAGGGCAAATCACTTTAGAGGTTAAATTGGAAGACGAAGCTGTAAAAGATGACAATGGGAAGCCTAAATATGATGAGATTAAGCAGGTCCGTAATTTAGCAATTCGTTTTCTGGGGGGAACTTATTACAAGGAAATCAAAGTAAAGGTTTTTGCGGATTATAACCCTAGAATGATGAGAGGTTTAATGGTTTCACCACGCCCAATTTTGGTTGATGAGTAGAAAATAAAGGAGTAATCCATTTTTCCATTTTTTAGGGTGG
>JBJXHA010000281.1:0-10221 GCA_046160275.1 Bacteroidia bacterium
TCTTCATAATCTATCTTATGAAGAACCAGGGGGCTAAAAATGGTAATAAAGTAACTAAGATAGAAAATCCCAACCCCAATAAAAATAACAAACGACTAATACTCCTATCGGGTTTTGCTTCTTTAATATATACAATCCTTAAGACTTCTAGCCCCCAACCTAAACAATAACACACATTAGCAGCAATTCCATAGATAGGAATAAAAGGCAAGGCAAAGAAGATAAATCGTTTGTGGTTTACGGCTAATAAAACCAATATGCCTACAAATAGCATAATAACATTGTATATTATGCGCTTTCCTTCCCACCATTTTACAATTTCGACAATGCTTGCGTCTTTTTCAATCAGGACTAAATCTTCTAGTACGCTGCGTTCAGGTTTTTGGGGTGTCAAATCTTCCATAAATAAGCATGAATTTATTCCTTCAAAAATAAGCACTTTTTCTTAACTTTGCAAAAATTTTGACTTTTTTTAAATTCATGAATCCAAATCATTTTGAAGTAAAAATACTAGCAGAACACCCTACAAATAAAGCAAGGGTATTAAAAATAGATACGCCTCATGGGAGTTTCACAACGCCTGCTTTTATGCCTGTGGGAACGCGAGCGGCGGTAAATACGATGACCGTTCAAGATTTGCATCAAGCAAAAGCGGATATTATTTTGGGCGGAAATACCTATCACATGCTCGTTTCGCCCGGAATGGAAATTATTCAAAATGCAGGAGGAATGCACAAGTTTATGGCTTGGGATGGCGCGATGTTGATTGATAGTGGTGGTTTTCAAGTGTTTAGCTTATCTCGTAATAATAAATTGTGTAAAATTAAAGAAGATGGGGCACATTTTAAACACCCAGATTCGGGCGCAAAAATCCTTCTTTCACCTGAAACTTCGATTGAAACGCAAAAAATTTTAGGGGCGGACATTGTGATGGCATTTGATGAGTGTACGCCTGATACAGCAGATAAGGATTATGTGGTGCGGGCAATGAAGCGAACGCATCGTTGGTTACTTCAATCTTTGAATTATCATAAGGAACAACCACAGTCAAAATATGGTTTTCATCAAGCCTTTTTTGGCATTGCACAAGGCGCGTTTTTTGAGGATTTGCGACTAGAAAGCACACAATTTGTGGTAGAAATGGACACCGATGGCATTGCGATTGGGGGAGGTACGGTTGGCTATGACATGGAAAAAACGGTGGAAATTATGAAATGGCTAGAGCCGATTTTGCCCAAACAAAAGCCTCGTTATACAATGGGAGTAGGTGCGCATCCAAATGATTTACTGCAAGTGGTAGAGCAAGGCGTAGATATGTTTGACTGTGTAGCTCCTACTCGAAATGCAAGGCATGGCAGTTTATATTCGGGGAAAATTGTGCGCAAAAATGGCTGGATTGCCTTCGAAAGTGAATATCCACAAGGAAAAATAAACCTAAATAATGCACAATTTACGAAGGACAATCGCCCTGTGATGGAAGATTGCCCTTGTTTTACCTGCCGCAATCACTCGCGCTCTTACTTGCGCTTTTTGCTCAAAAGTGATGCGGTCTTGTATAATAATTTAGCCTCAATGCACAATGTTCAAGTGATGTTGGATATATGCAAAGCGATGCAGGCATGTATGTTAGAACTATTGTAAAGCGTCTTTCATGTTACAAATTAAATTAAGTTGAGTTAGCCATTCGGTTTGCGAACTTTCAAAAGAAGCAATACAAGGGCTTAAATACGCCAATTCTTCTCCCTGAAAAAAGAGCAAGGTGTCGGAATGTTTAGGCATTTCGATACCAATTTGTCGTTTAATTTCATCTGTTAAGAGCAAACTACTAAAAAACAAATCATTGGTTTTACCTTGAGTAGTTCCCCGAAAATGCTCTTTCAGTTGTGTTTCTCCTATTTCTGCTAAATATTCTTCAGGAAAAATGCTAACATCTTGCGAGTGATATATATGTAAAGATTTTTCGTTAGGATTTTGCATTTTTACGGCAATTTTTACCCAGCGAGCCCTTTTTCCTTTGTCCTCTAAAATCGTATCTATCGCAATTTCATAGCCGCGATAAGAGCCATTTAAAATAGGACGAATATAACTTCCTGTCAAAGAAAGCCCCGTTTTTTGCGCAAATGCGCGGTTCCGTATTTGAATTTGATGAATATGAAAATAAAAATACGCGCCTACAGACAGGGCAACTACCAACAAAATCCAAATATACAGCATATTTTTCCTTTTTGAACCTTACTTAAATTGAGGTGCAAAATAAACAAAAATTGTGTTAAGAATAAACATATTCTCTTACTAATTACGGTCTGTTATGAACCTTATGCTCCTACATTGCTCCTAATTTTCATATATTACCTTCTCCGACCAAATTTTTTTGCCATCATTTATTTGCAATAGATAGAAGCCTTGTGGGAGATTTGAGGGAAGGAAATATTGTTTTTCCTCTTTTTCTGCCAATATTTCTGCTTGATAGAGGTACTTTCCTGCGGTGTTGAGCAGAGAAACGGAAAGTGCGCGAGGTTCTTTGCTTGAAACAAAAAGAGACGGATTTTCTTGCAAAGGATTGGAGGATAATTTTACAGAGAAAGGGCGCAATTCAGGCACTTCCACGCTGGTTTGGCAAGAACTGACGGGTACTAAGCTGATGTTGTCTAAGCCCATTACCCCAGGATTTCCTACTTGTCCATTTTGAAGTAAGCCCAAACCTGTAAATCTAATAGTATGCGTTCCTGCATTGTTTACATGGAATGGAGCAGATTGACAAGTTTTCCATGCTTCGCCACTTACGCAGTCAAAAGAATCCGTAAACACTCGAGTCCCAATCGGCACACCATCAACGTTGACAAAAACACCCGCATCACTCAAATCCCACCCACAAACCGTCATTAAATCCATTTGAACAACATAACATTTTATCGAAGGAATATTTACAGCTTGTTCTATCCAAACCTCATTTCCAAACGACCAACATGGGGTAAGGTCTATAAAAAAATCGCCTGCCACTACGTAATCCGTATATTGCGGTTCTCCTGTCCCGCCTGTTGAGGGAGAAGAATAAAGCCATGAATCTCCTGCATTACAATCTCCTATCGTATTTGCAAGAGGCGTTTGAAAATCCCCGTTGACAAATTGCGCAGAAGCAAGCGGCATACTTAAAATGAAAGCGAGTGCGTGAGTAAAAATATATTTTTTCATGTAATTAAGATTGAAAGAACGAAATTAAGATGAGCTAGAGAACATTGCAAGTATTATTGTTTAGGTGGTTAAAATTGTTGCGTGTTTGGTCAATATGAGCGATGAATAGCCGAAGTTTATACATCTAAGCGCACGCCCAGTTTCCCTTTTTGCGGAAATACACATTGAAAAAAGTACTCTTTCATTTCCCATTTCGTAAAAATGGAGCGCAATTTTTTGTTATCATAATTAAAAATGAAGGTATAACGCTTTTTCCAATTGCGAGAAGGATGCGTCAAAATGCGGGCAAGGGCTTCTTTATTAGGCAAACCATGACGACTAGCATCTGTGCTAATAATCCAAGTGTCGCAATCAAGCATAGCAATTAATTCGCTAGAAATACTTCTTTTTGAACCATGATGCGAAAGTTTTACGGCATCTAATTTCAGTCTTTGCTTTGCTGAATACCCAAATTCCTCTAACCCTTCCACTACCACCGAAGGGTGCGCATCGCCTAACATTAAGGTCTTTTTGCCTTTCCATTCAAAAATAAAAGCAATGCTCGTAAAATTTGCAACCGCCTCATCTTCTATTTCTTTGTTTTTGATAAGGCTATTTACCGAAGCCTCGTAATCGCTTTTTTCATTCTCCATGCCACGATGCGCAAGTTCCTCCTCATATTCCCACGCCAAAGCCGTTAGTCCTGCTTCATTCGGAGAAACAATCGCTAACTTTGCCCCAAAAAAATCATAAACGTGACCTGCTACCACAGGGTCATCTTGCCATTTTTTGCTAAACTCCAAATAATCAAGTAGTTCTAATCCTTGGTCAATGCTGCGTTCTTGTGTATCTTTTTTCGCAGGATTATTAAACCAAAATTCCTGAACCAACTCTTTGTTCATCGCCCTATCTCGCACAAAACTCACAATTCCCCCAATATGGTCAGCGTCAATGTGCGAAATTACCATCAAATCAATCTGTTTGCCAGCTTCCCACAATGCCAACATTTTTTGCTGTCCATATTCCAAATAAGACTTTCCCAACCCACCATCAATCCAAATTCTACGCTCTTTTCCTTGCTCATCTGTAAATTCAAGCATCAATGCATCGCCATTGTGAGCGGGCATTGCATATAAAGAAACAGAAATATTGGTTTTTTCTTTTGAATCCATTTGAACATTTTGCGAAGGAAGTAATTTTGCTTTTACCTTTGCAAAAAAAGTCCGAATACTTTGAGAAATATGAGAAAAAAAGGCAGTTAGTTTACTAAAAAACGGCATGATTTATCTTTGAAAAAGCGAAAGAATAAAGAAAATACTGTATTTCTGCAAAAAAAGCAAAAAAAGATGGAAATTGCTAATTCTATGGGTGGGTAATCCTATCACTGTCCCCCTCTTTTTCTCACTTCTCCGCCAATTTCTACCTTATAATTGCTCCATTTTTTCGGTTGAGTTTTGCCTCTTTCATCGGCGCGATAGTAGTCGGTTGAGAGAATTTGTGCACCGCTTTCAAGGGCTGCTTCTCGGCTGCGTGTATCGCCTGTGCGCGCTTCTTCGGTATCGGAGTCGCAACGAGTACGCACAAGGTAGCCTTGTTTTACCCACTGTTGAATTTTTTCTTTGTCTTTGAGGGCATCGTTGGCAATCAGAAATACAGCTTCGGGTTTATCGGGTTCAGCATAATTGAACATAATTCTACCATGTGCCGTAGGGTGTCCGATTAAATAAGCAGTAGCATTTCCATCAATAATAAAAAATATTTTGCCTCTTGTTTGGGCTAAGGTAGGCAACAAGCCCTTTTTTACCACTTCATTTAGGCTTGCTTCTTCGCCTCGCAATTTATCAGGCGTAATAATTTGCCGCAAATCTTCCCCAAAAACGGATTTTATTTCCGCATCTAAAGAATCGCCTGCTTGAGGCGTAAAAGGTACTGCTTTGGGCAAACTTTTTAGCGGAAGATGGTCGCCCAATGCGGCACTCTTGAGCTCTATGTTAACAAAAATAGGGCTATGTTGTGGGTGCGTATCAGACCATTTTTTGAGGGCGGTCAGTGCCTGCACAAAGGTAAAATAATGGGTATTGTAATCAATATCAGGGATATGAATGATTTTAAAGCCCGGTTTTTCCAAGGCGGGCACTCGTGATTTTGCCGACTGAAACACCAACCAATTCCCTTTCCTTTTGGCATATCTTCCGCCTTGTGGGTCGTAATACAAATCCAGTTCTATGCCTCGAACGTGATACTTTTCAAATTGTTCCTCCAAAGGCAAGTGCGAATAATCCCAAGCTCTTGTATTATATTGTTTGGGAATAAAAATATGGAAGAATCGAGTCCAACGATAAATTGCGGCATTGGTACGAAGCCGATAACTATTATGACTAGCAATCACTTGAAACTCATTTATTTGCAATGAATCAAGCTCATTTTGGGCATAACACGATAAAAATAGAGAAAAGCAAATGATAGAGAGTAACTGTTTTTTCATGTTTTCTAAGAAAATAAAATCCTTAGACAAAGATAACTAAAATGTTGGTGTTTTTTAGTTTTGAGAAAAAATAGAAATTTTTTTCTTATTTCTGTACTTGTATTTGGATTTGAGCATATTATTTCTAAACTTGCAAAACCAAAAGAATAGGAAATATTCTAAGATTAGCTTATTTTTTCATTTTAACTTATATAACAAGATATGGAAAGAGTTGCAGGTTTACATTTAGGACGGTATTTGTTTACAGTGCCTATTTTTGTTTTTGGTTTGTTTAATATTGCCTCAGCGCAGGTATTTATGCACCCGCCGCAAGAGCCAATTATTCTCATGTAGTTGTTAGGAGCAGTATTAATTGCTACTTCCGTTTGTATGTTTATGGGCTTGTACGATAAGTTAGCTTCGTTAGCATTGGCGGTATTTTGGGGTTTATATATCGTAATTGCCACGGTGCCAACGATTGCTCATGCCGAAGGAGATACTTTGTATTTGTCCATGATGAATGGTATTAAAGATTTGGCGATTGTGGGCGGCGCGTTGATGTATTCACATTACGCCGCAAGAGATAGTCGTGTTGTAGGCTAGGTTTTTTGTGAAAGGGTGGCAATCATTGAGGGACATGGTGTCGCTAGGTGATTGTTACCCTTTTTGTTAAGGGAGTAGGTGTTTGAAAATTGCCATGCGGTCACGAGCTACAGGTAGGCTAGTTTCATTCGTTAGAATAATTTGACTATCAATTAATTGTGAAGCAAATTGCAGGTTTAATAAGTAAGAGCGATGTATGCGTTTGAAGGTGCTTTGGTTGCTTAGAAGGTCTTCAAAAAATTTTAGGTTTTTGGCTACCAAGAGTTTTTTTTGGGTAGAATGAATATGTGTATATGCGCCATCTGCTTCGAAATACATGATTTCTTGCAAGGAGAAAAAGAATTTCCCTTCGGCTGTTGGTACACAAATCTGTTCGCTTTGTTTTGTGAGTAGGTTTTGTTTCATCATTTCAATTTGTTTTAACAAGTTTTTGTTTTTATTGGCATGAATAAGGCGATTGAGTGTTTCTTCGAGTTGCAAAATATCTAAGGGTTTGACCAAATAATCAATCGCAGACAAACGGAAAGCCTGAATTGCGTAATCGCTATGAGCCGTAACAAAGACAATTTCAAAACCAATAGGGTCAGTTTTCGGCAAAAAATCGAATAGTTCTAACCCCGAATGATTGGGCATTTGAATGTCCATAAAAACTACATCGGGCTGGTATTCTTGAATCGCTTGTACTGTTGTTATAACATCATGACAAACTGCCAAAATTTGCATCGTAGGAAATTTGCGGAGAATCATCATTTCTAACAATTCGCAAGCGGCTATTTCATCATCAGTAATAATAATTTTTAACATAAGAAAGAAAGATAACTGTGTTTCTGCGAAGAAAACACTTTTGATTCGTTTTTACAAATAGACTTGATAAGCGGTAGCAAACACTTTATAAAGGCGTATTTTCAATAGGAATTGTCAGTTCTACCTTGGTTCCTAAAACATCTCCTTGCTTATTTTTTCGCTCATAAATCGCAAACCCAATGGGCTTTTGACGATGCTCATTCAAAATTTCTAACCGCTTTCGGTTTGCGGCTACTGCATACGAGCGATGTGAGGAAAACTCACGCTGATTGATTTCAGCGGAGCGTGTCAAGCCTACGCCATTATCCTCAATAACAACTTGCAACGTATTTTCGCCCACCAAGCAAAATGACACAAGCACCTCACGCTGTTTATCTGTCAAGTGAAGTAAGCCATGTTTAATCGCGTTCTCAATATAAGGTTGTATTAACATCGAAGGGATTTTCAACTCCTCTGTATCTACATTTTCTGCCACACGAATTTCATATACTAAACTTTGGGAAAATCGCATTTGCTCCAAGTCTAAATACAAACGCAATGCCTCAATCTCCTCTGATAAGAGAACTTTCTCTTGGTTCGACATTTCCAAAATTTTACGCATTAATTGAGAAAATTTGCTTAAAAAGAAATTGGCTTGGTCAGGGTCATTTTTGTAAATATATATCTGTATTGTGTTCAATGCATTAAAGATAAAGTGCGGATTCATTTGGGATTTAATTGCCGCAAGTTGACTTTCTTTTAAAGCTTTTTGAAGTTTTTCTTTTTCGACTAGGACTTGATTTTGTTGGGTTTGAAGGGTGAGACGGCGGTTAATAAAAAGATATAATATGCTGAAAATAAGGAAAATAAACCCTAATAAAAAATACCACCTCTGCCAAATAGGAGGTGGCACGTAAAAATGATGCACTTTGGGATGCGGCGAAAGGTTTCCATTTGTGCTTAATGAAGTAAGCGTTAAGGTGTAATCACCACCAGGTAAATGTCCAAAACCAATGCGACTTTGGCTATGGTCGGCGAATCCACTATTTTCTGCGGCACCCGTTAAATGATATTGAAAACGAAATTTTCCATTGCCACGCAAAGCAATACAACCCACTTGAACCGAGATGTTGCTATTTGAGAGAGAGAAACGAAGAGATTCTGCCGAACCAAAGGCACTATCATCTGAATAAAAGGTTTGGGCGTAAACTTGGGGATAATAGGGTGGGGGTGGAGCTAGTTGCTCTTGAAAAAAATATAAATAGTTGCCCTCGGCAAGGTACAAATGATGGTTTTGAGCTTCTATTTGTGTTACCCATCGCAAATTGATGCCTATTTCTTCGGCATTGAACACAGTCCAACTATGTTTTTGAGTGTCATAACGCAATAACTGCTCATTGCCAAGCAACCAAAGGTAAGTGTCAGAAGGACAAAACTTGCGTACTTGAAAATCTGAAAGCGGAAAGGGGTGAAAAATAGGCGGACTTTGGGGCGGAATCTGATATAAGCCTTCGTTTTCGCGTGCCAGCCAAGCAGTGTTTGTATTCTCCTGCCACCTAAACAAATTGCCCCTCAAAGTATCATTTCCATATTTTACGATTTCTCTCGTACCTCCTTTTATCTTTTCTATACCACTTTTTCTCGCCAATACCCCATACTCCAGCCCTTTATCTAAGCCAAAACCCTGCGCCCTTTCGCTTGAAATCTGCCATATATTAGGTTTCATTGTTTTTTTGGGCATACAGCCTTTCAGTAGGTTCGGTAGCGTGTTACCTTGTTTTGCTAGATATTTAATGTCATGAGCGCGAACCATAATACCATGATTACCAAAAACATATAACTCTTTCGCACCCGCATAATCAAAAATGACTTCCTGCGCGCCATTTTGTAGGTTCAGCTTATATACTTTATCTGTGGCATAATACAAATACGGGGGGCGCAATAACATGGTTGTATTATAATGGGGATAGGTGTGGGCTTGAACGAGGGTAAAGCTAGTATCTTGCAGCAAATAACCGCGCCCATTATTTAGCCCAACCAATAAGCCCGTTTTGCTTTGTGTTAGGGAGGATATTTCCTGCTCTTTGTCGGTGGCAGGAAGCGGAAGTTGAAAGATTTGGGCATTGGGAAGGTGAAATATGCCGCTTTTTAGGGTAGAAAACCAAAGATTTCCTAGTTGATCTTTGAGCGCGCAAGACACCATATCTTCAGGACGGTAATGTTTTTCAAGGCTAAGTTGCCCATTTTGTAGCGAATATTGCCTTAAACCTTTATTTGTACAAAAGAAAATATCTTCGCCCTCAACGCAAATCCTATTAATGTGTGCGCACTTAAATTGGGTGAGGGCTTGAAAGGTATTCCCCTCCCATCTCCATAAAGCACGCATTTCGCCTTTTTGGGGATGCGTAGCAACAGCATATAGGTTGCCGTGGTATTCAAAAAAACTAAGGCGATAGTCAGCAGGTAAAAGCACAGGAAATGCTTGGTAGTTTTGCGTGATGGGAGAGATAAAGAAAATGCTATCGCGTTGGCGGTAAACGTATTGGTTGTTGAAAATGCTGTGTTCTACGGAGAAAGCCCAAGAAAATTTGCGGAGGAGAGGGGTATTGGGTAGGGAGATGTCGAAGAGATAGACTTCTTTTCGGGTGTTTACGAATAAGTATTTACCTGCTATAAGGTCGGTTTCGACAAATCCTAATGCCCATTTTGCGTTCCATGCTCGGAAATGCCCTATGGTATCTTTTTGCCAATAAAAGATGTTTCCAAGAAAGTCATGCCCCCAAATTCTTCCTTTTTTGTCTATTTGGGGGTTGGAGAATTGGGCGATGGCGGGTTTTTGGCGAGGAAAATATTGGAAAGCATAGCCGTTGTATCGGGCTAAACCGCCTTCTCCAGCTACCCATAAAAAGCCTGCACTATCGGTTAAGAGTTGATATGTTTCGTTAGCAGCAAGTCCTTGCACAACTTTAAATTGGCGGAGGTAGGGCGTTTGAGCGGCTAAGGTATTGAAAAAAAGATAGAAGCAAGTAGATAAAAAAACAGAGAAGCATTGCCAACGGCAAAACTCCCAACAAATTCCTTGATAATTGTTTTTTAATGCTATCATTTGACAAAAGTAGCGAAAAAAAATGACTTTGATTTGCCTTTTACAAACTTAAAACAACCCTCCACAAAGTCTTTTGCTACATGACGAAAACAGG
>JBJXHA010000282.1:0-5607 GCA_046160275.1 Bacteroidia bacterium
CTGTTGGGAGGGAAAAAAGGGCGCGGAATGTCAGAGAGGGTTCACCTCGTTCGCAATGCAGTTCCCCCTCCCGATCAATAAAGCAACCTTGAACAGTTCAGAAAGCAATAAGCTTGTATAAGATGACAGCATTTTTGCACAATGGCAGACATATTTATTTTAGCTATTTGGTTTTTATTATGTTCTACATAAAAAGTTCGAAACTCTTCGAAGAGTTTCGAACTTTTTAAAGCATTAATTATCAACTAATTATATTTGTTTACTGATAATTGTTAACTGTCCCTACCTCAAAATCGTAATTGTCCCTGCTTTCTCGGTTCTATTTCCATCAACACCGATGGCTTTGATGACGTAGGGATAAACGCCTTCGGGTAGGTCTTTGCCTTTTTTGTCTTTGCCGTCCCATTGTACGTTGAAGTCGGTGGTTTCAAAGACTAATCGTCCCCATCTATCAAATACGTGAAATTCAAATTCTCTTACGTTATGAAAACCTATGGTGAAAACGCTGTTGTAGGCATCTCCATTAGGGGTAAATGCAGAAGGTACGGAAACACTCACTACTTTCAAAATCTCGACTGGGCGAACAGCGCGTGTTTCGCAACCGTTTTGGTCGGTAACATCAACAATGACATTGTAGCGACCAGGCGTTTCGTAGGTATGAATCGGACTTCCATCTACCGAAGCAGTGCCATCACCAAAATCCCAGTCATAGCTTTTGTTAATCAGGCTCGAAATTACCGCAAAATTGACTTGTGCATCAGGAATTTCGAATTGGTTTTGAATCGGGTTTTGAATTTGGATAGACACTTGGTTTTCGGGGTGAACCGTTGCCACAAAAGGAATTGGCAAAGTCCTACATTGATGCTCAATTTCTTGCGCCACCAAATAATAAGTAGTCGTTATATCCAAGGAATCCGTTTGAAAAGTATGTCCCACATGTACTAATTTTGAAGTGTCATTATCCGCATACCAATATAAAGTATTGTAAGGTGAGCTTGTTGTATAAAAAATCGCACGTCTTTCAGGGCAAATAGGTTCAATTTCCACCATCGGCGTATCAGGCACAGGATATACCTCAATTGTTTTGGTCAAAGTATCGCCGCAACCCATATCCGACATGGAATACAAGGTAATGTCATGCGTGCCAAAAGTCGGATACAAATAAGAAAAATCTTGGGTAGTGAAAGAAACATTATTTGTGGTTGTCCATGAATAAGCAACAATACTTCCGCTCGAAATCGTGCTGAGATTGGCAAAGTTTGCATTTTCAAACAAACAAATATTTCTATCATCAAAGGAAGTCTTCGGAACAGGCAATACTTCCACCGTTTTCTCAATCGTATCAGAATAACAATCGTAGTTTATATCTTTGAAATAGAGCGAAATCGTTTTCGTTCCAGGCACTCCCCAATTTATCAAATAATCATCTGTCCCATTTACAATACTCAACAAAGCAGGATTGGCAAAATTCCAAAAAGGCACATTTCCCGAAGGAATAGACGTAAATATCGGATTTAAGGTAGCATAATTGTTGCCGCAAACGGCTGTTTTATCCAAAGCAAAATCAAAAATGGGACCAGGCACTTGCGTAATCAGTTGGCTTGCCGTATAAACGCAGCCATTTACATCAGTTACCGTAACGGTATAAGTTTGATTTGCAGTAGGTACAAAATACAAAGAATCGGCAGTGGAATTGTTAGGTTGCCATTGATACACAGCAGGTTCTAAAGAACTTGGAAAATTAGTACTTAAACTAATCGGGTTTGAGCCACAAGAAAAAGTATCACTTGCCACAATTTCCAAACCTGCAAAAGGAACAACAAAATTTTGGCTGGCAGGCGCGGCAATGTTATCACAGTTATCCTGCACTGTTCCTACCAAATTAATGCTATAAAGCCCTGATTCTGTGGGCAATGAAGCTAAAGTAATGGTATAGGTATTAGAAAAACCTGCGCCACTTAGACAGCCTGCACTTGTTACGCCTGTTACTGCAATTGTATTTCCGCTCGGCGTTGTTACAGTAAAATCTAAAGGATCAACCGAAACACATTTTACATTTTCCGAAAAAGTGATGTTATAAGTCGTTGAAGGCGTAGAAGCACAAGGCGTATTTACGACATTCATGGTAGGCGGAATGTTATCAAAAATGACGGCAGTAGAGGACGAAAAATCTAAGGTATAGCCCGATTGTGTGCTAGAAAAATTACTAACATTGAGTACATACGTTTCTCCGACACTCACAGGGATACAAGGTTCATTTTGCGCTCCTGTGCTGCCATTCGCCCCAGTGATACCAGCAGTTCCTGAATAATTGCAGCCTACTTCTAATGAGGCATTGGTATATATATCGTTACAAGGGTTGTTGGTCAAATTATAAACCGCCCAATCATAGTCATCACCTAAGTTGTTGGGCGTGATGTTAAAACACAAATTCCCCGCAGTCTGCACTGTAAAAATATACCATACATCATTTTTTTCTCCTGAACCTAAACAAGAGGTTGCCAAGTTGATTTCATTTGGAATAGAACCTGTGCCAGAGTAGGATAAACTTTGTGTAAACACATTTTGGCAAACGGGCAGTGCATTAAAACAATCTTGTTCGGGAGCTTGGGCAAAGCTCGCCTGCACGAAAAAACTGAGGAGTAGTAGTATAAGAAAGTGTCGCATATTTGTATTTGATATTAAATTAAATGGTTGGCGCATTTTTTAGACCTGATAAGGTTTTCGAAAACCTTATCAGGTCTAAAAAATAACTACACAAATATCGAAATTATCTGTTAAAATATTTTCTTATTTTGCATGAACGGTAATCATTTTGTAATGAATCGCCAAAGTAAACGCTTTTTTTTTACTTAATCCTATTTTCCTATGTTCTCTCTTTGATTGCCGAGAAAATTTGTTTTGCCAAGAAAAAGGAAAGCATCGCCAATCCCCCCAAAAAACCACCTAGCAACAAAAATTGCGAATAACTAGGGGTGGATTTACGATAATTCGGTTTCGCACGGTCTAGCACAAGCATTGCAGGATTAGGGTGAGCATTCCTATTCGTAAAATAGGCTACATCTTCTCGGGCTACGCTCACTTGCTTCTGCACATCATTCATTGCTTGGCGAATAAAACGAATTTGAATGGAATCACCTTTGGTTCTAAACATATATCGTAAACTGTCGGCTAAACGTTGCATGTTCGCTTCTTGTATTGCTAAGGTTTGTAGCGCATTCTCTTTTAATTTTTGGGTACTTTGCCCAAGTACTCCATTGTAAATCAGCGTAGTATAATCAATAATTTTATTTGCCATTTGTGCAGAAAGTTCAGTTTTTTGGGTACTTACTTGAATTTGCATAGACAAATAACGGGTTTTTGAAAAGCTCACATCGGCTCTATATTTTTTATCTAAGGTTGCTTCCCAATCAGGTTGTTGCTTGTCAATTCCATAATAATCAGTTAAGTGAAAAGTTTTGACAAGGCTATCTCGCATGGCATTAGAAATCAAAATTTGCATGATTTGGTCGCTATGCAAATCTAGCCCAAACTGCATACTTTTTTCGGAATCATTTCCCCCTGTTGGATAAATTACCGCTATCGAAGTGTATTTTTTAGGCAAAAATAGTGCATAACCCAAAGCCATCGCAGCACCTAAAGCACTCGCAATCAGAAATTTATATTTATGTTGAAATAAAAAGCGTAGAAAAGCCAAAAAATCTTGTGTATACATACACTAATTTAGTGAATAATTAATAGTGAATAAGCATCAGTAATCAGATATAAAACATTGATAATCAATCTTTTGTAATAATTCTTAAAGAACCATCTTAATTTAAGTGAGCAATTACTAAATATTTACCCATTTTTCCAACTTAACCTAAAATTGCGCGAAATGGTTTAGCTCTTCCATCAATCCATGAAAAGGCTTATGACAAGCTATATACATAAGAACGAGTGAAAACTAAGCGTGCATACATTTAAGGGAAAAAACACAAAGTAGCAGAAGTTCTAGCACAATTTACACCAAGGAAAAGTCTTTAATCATTAACTTTGTGAAACATTGTGGTAAAAAAGCAAGAAAATCATCCCTAATTTTTCCAAAATTTACCGAAAAACTGGAAAACACGACCGATTAGCTGGAAAACACGACCAGTTACGGAAAACGTTTGCACAAAGAAAATTCGCATTGTACCTTTGTTATATCAAATTTGAATAAGCCACTTTGCAACTAGAAAGCCGATTTACTTTATGACTATTTTCTTTCATTTTACTTTTATGGAAAATATGCCTTTACAACGAATCCTTATTTCTTTACAACTTTCGTTTGATTTTACAACTGAAATTTGCCCTGCTTATTTTTCTTTTGCGACTAGGAAAACGAGCTTTATAACTCAAAACCATGATGACAGGAATGTATTTATTTAAACTTTGCAACCGCTTGATAAGTAACTTTCCTATGTGCCCATGCTTTACAAGTGAATCTAATATCAGAATTGAAATTTAAACACTCGCTTTACAACAACTAGCATTTTGCAACTACTTAATTACCCTAAAAAATAACAACTTTATAACTACAAGAAAACCTTAAGAAATATTTTACAACAAAAACAACTTAACAACTAAAAAACAAAGCCTTATTTAAACTTTACAGTCAAATTGTCATTAGTTTGTTTTTATACAATTTTACGCTGATAAGAAACCTGAAAGCAAAACGCAATCGTCTTTTGAGGATTGCGTTTTGTCGTATAAAAAAATAAAAATTGGTCTTACTTACTCCACGATTGGGATCATACCACGAATCCCCATATCTACAACCGTTTCCCCTGTGGCAGGTTCAAATTCTCCATCTGCGTTTGAGTCTATCCACTCAAAACTCTTATTCGTTGAAAGTGAAACAGTTATCACAATATCTTTTGTTTCTGTTCCCGTAATGTTTAATTTTTGGGCAAATTTACCCGTTACCACACAAGAGCCTGCGGGAATAGGCGAAGTGGCAAACAAAGGATTTACTACCGTAGTGCCAGGAGCTTCTCCTTGCGAAACATTCGCACTCGGCAAATAAGGCGGCTGTGCAGGCACTTCAAAACCCCAATACCCTTGTTTTTTATTCGCATTTAACGCAACACTCTGAGTATTAATCTGATAATTTCTAATATAAGAATTATAGCCAATAAAAGAAGCCAGCGTTCCCGTCAAATAAAAAGGAGGCAAACTGGGGTAAACATATTTAAAACGAATGTCGTATTTTTGATAAGCCAACGAAACCCGCAAATATTCATAATTCCCTGCTTTCACTTTAGACAAAGGAACACTATAAAAAACCTCATTATTCCCTACTTTTTTCAAAGAATCAAAGTCTATCGCGGTGCTGCCACCTTGCGTAGTTTCTTTGCCTACATACACGACCTCGCCTCCTCCTAAAGCTGTTAAAGCATTGGGAATCATTTCAATATAATGTGCAGCGATGCTTTTAAATTTTGGCGATTGCCCAGCGCGACCTGCTGGAATTGTTGCCACAGTTCCAAAATTATTTAGGCGCGTTTGGGTAGAATCTAGTTTAAACTTAAAAATTAATTTCGCCCCCGTAGGATTTGGCTCTGGATCAATAGGCGTTCTGTCGCA
>JBJXHA010000283.1:0-6552 GCA_046160275.1 Bacteroidia bacterium
CCGAACCTTAAAATTTTGTTTTCATTTTTTCAACTACTTCACTTTCAAGCTCTTTCGCCAATATGTGTGTATAGGTATCAGCTTCAATTTTTTTGGATAAGATTTGTTTTCCTTGTATTATCACAAAAATCCCAACTGGCGGAAAGCCGTTTTCATCGTTTTCGCTTGGGACAAAATCGCTTACTTCAATTAAGATGTCCTCCGATGTTAAGTCTTTGTCGAATCTTAATATTTTCTCCCTTAATCCATAAATTAGCTCGGCAAATCTTTTTTCTAAGGCGCAAATTTTTAAGCCAATAATATGCGTTTGGGCATCATCGGTGTTATAATCATGAAGTCGCGCATAAAAATCTGCAATTAATTCAACTTCCGTTGTATTTTCTTGAGGGTAGCCGATGCTAAATTCCTCGCCAAAAACCTTCAACTTGACGTTTAAATTGTATTGCGAAAATTCATAATTGGTTCTAATTTCAAAAGAAACCTCTTGCCCCCGCAAAATCAAGCCTTCTTCCTTCCTCACCTTTTCGATAAAAAGCTTTTGAAGTTTTGTGAAATCTATTTTCATATTGATTGTGATGAGATAGCACTATGTTTTATTAGACCAAGTGAATATATAAGGTGTTTTTGAGTTTTCCAAATTGTTTTTCCAACATTTCTCAAAAAAATTCGCGTATTCCAGTTACTTCTTTCATTTTTCTTACATCAACTATCAAATTCACTCGAATATTCTTTGATTCGTACAAATGGAATAAAGAAAGTATTCGCAGCGAAAAAGTAAAATTGTGGACATTAGGGCGCGTTTTTAACCTTTATTTACCTTTTTTAATGCACCTTTTATGTTTCTTAATTTTTCTTAACCTTTCAGTTTGAATTTGCGCAATACCTTTGTACTATCAAATTGATAATCAATTCGTAAATCTTCATCATTTTAAATTTTAAATTTTATGTCTATCAAATCATCAATTTTTACCTTTTTATTGCTTAGCAGTTTGCTTTCTTCTTTATCTGCACAAAGCATCACAGAAGAACAAGCAAAATTAGTTGCCAAAAATTTCTTCTACCAAGAAAATGCAAACATCGCAGCACGCAATCAAGTGCAAGTAACCGCAGTAAAACCTTTGACTGCCGAAAATGGAGGGGAAGCCCTTTTTTACCTTTGCCAAGTGAATGAAACAGGAAGTGTAGTCGTAGCAAATGACACCCGCGTAAAGGCGGTTTTGGGTTACAGCACAGAAAGCGGTGAAATTCAAAACATTAGCCCAGCTTTTGAAGCCTATTTGAATCGTTACAAAAAACAATTAGCTACCTTAAAAGCGAAAAACTTCCAAAATGCACCCGCCGCCGCAGAAGCACAAGCAGAATGGCAAACTTTGTTGAATCCGAATTTTGAAAGAACGGCTTCTGCGCAAAAAACAGCTTCTGCGGTTTCTCCTTTGTTAGCTTGTACGTGGGGACAAGGTGCACCTTATAACAATCAATGTCCTTGGGACGCTACGGCAAGTGCAAGAACGGTAACGGGCTGTGTGGCTACAGCAATGGCACAAGTGATGCACTACCACAAACACCCTTCAATTGGGGTTGGAAGTAGCTCTTATTCAAGTGATTATGGAACGTTGAGCGCAGCCCATAGTACAACTACCTTTAACTGGAACAATATGCCGAACTCAAATGCTTCAAATTCAACGAATACAGAAATTCCTAAATTAATGAAACATTGTGGTGTATCTGTTAGCATGGATTATGGGGTAGGTTCTTCAGGTGCAGATTCTTACGATGCTGCTGACGCTTTTGAAGACCATTTTGGGTATTCAAACGATGGTATGATTGATGAAAGTAGTTATACTTATAGCAACTGGAAAACATTTTTGAAAGGAAAATTGAACAGCTCGCTTCCACTTTATTTTAGAGGTTCAGGACCTGACGGTGGACACGCTTGGGTGTGTGATGGTTACGATGCAAGCGACTATTTCCACATGAATTGGGGTTGGAGTGGTAGTTCAAATGGTTGGTATAGCGTAGGCGATTTAAGTCCAGGTTCTTAT
Organism: Bacteroidia bacterium; assembly: GCA_046160275.1. Taxonomy (GTDB): domain Bacteria; phylum Bacteroidota; class Bacteroidia; order J057; family J057; genus JBJXHA01. The sequence continues at coordinate 2,043 of JBJXHA010000283.1, forward strand.
ACTTTTGATGATGGAAACAGAGTAATTGCAAACACGCCTATTCGTGCTAACTTGATTCCCAATAATTTAACCGCTCCTTCAGCAGTAAATACTTCTACTTCTTTTAATGTAAGTGTTACGGTAATGAATATTGGTTTAGGAAGAGCAGCAAATTCTTATGTGAAATTTTACTTTTCTACCGATGGAACGTTGAGCGCGAATGATACTTACTTAGGATTAAGCAGCGTAAGTTCTATTTCAGGTATTCCTTTGGGGGTTTCTCAAACGGTTACAAAATCAGTGATTGTTTCAGGCACAACTTCGGGTTATATTTTGGCAAAAGTTGATGGTGATGATTTTATCTTTGAATCTTCTGAAGCGGATAATGTTGCCTCTAAACCGATTACGATTAGATATATCAATGTGTCGCCTACTACTTTTAATTTATATGGCAATGCGACCACACAAAGTGTAGTTGTTTCCACAAATTCAAACTGGACAGTTACTTCTAATGCTTCATGGATTACAACAGGCACGATTGGTGGCACAGTAGGCGGAACGGTTTTCTTTAATGTGTATGCAAATCCTAATACAACAGCTCGCACAGGAACAGTAACCTTTAATTCTAACGGCATTATCAAAACGGTAACTTTCAATCAAGGCGCGAAACCTGCAATTACTGTAAGCCCAACGAATTGGAGTACGCATTATGCCAACCAAGCAAAATCTTTTACCGTAACTACGACAGTGCCTTTAACGATTACAGATAATGCCACTTGGATTACGAACAGCGTAGCAAGTATGAGTGCAAATGGTTCATTTACAGTTACTTTGGCGGAAAATACGACTACGCTTGATAGAACAGGAACAGTAACTTTGAGTGGATATGGTGTGAGTGCGACCATTGCGGTAAGCCAAAAACGTAAAAATAATGAGGTTTGTTCGGCGATTCCTTTGAGTGTGTTTTCAGGGCCATTGTATTTAACCCAAACTTTCACGAATCAAAATGCAACGACTAGCTTGGTTCCTGCTAACACTACAATTTGTGGAAATATCAACAACGATGTGTGGTTTAGTTTTGTAGTGCCTGCTTCTGGTACATTCACGATTGAAACTAGCTCAAGTTATTCTCCTCCTTTCTTAGTAAGTGGTATTTCTGACGCAGTAATGGCAGTATATAGCGCAGCTTCTTGCACAGCACCGATGACTTTTGTAGCCTGCAATGATAACTACGGAACTTCTAATATGCCAAAACTTGCCGTACAAAATATGACACCGGGTACACAAATGTATTTGAGAATCGGCGGAGTAAATGCAGCAACAGGAACATTCACGGTTTTAATCAAAAATACTTACGATGCGCTTTTAGTAGAAGACAATGGCAATGAAATCGTAGAAAATGAAATTTCTGATGAGGCGAGAATCTCTGATAATCAAGCAAATACTTCTACTTTAACTGCCTATCCTAATCCTGCAAATGAAGTATTGAAATTGAACATTCAAACGACAAATGCAGAAACAAGCCAAGTAATTTTGACTGACCTAAGCGGAAAAGTAGTGTATCAACAAGCCTTAGACTTGAACGAAGGTGAAACGCAAACCGAAATCAACACACAAACGCTACCTACGGGCATCTATTTGTTGAATATCAACGGAAATACGGTTCATCAAACGCAAAAAGTGATGGTAAACCATTAATTAAATAGGGGATAATTTTCAAACAGCCTGTTGCTTGGTTTCAAGCAGCAGGTTTTTTTGTGTTACTCGCCAAAAATTATGTATTTTTGTGAAAAATAACAAAAAAGTATGACACAAATCAAAATTTCTGAAAAAAATCAATCATTAACCTACAAACAAACGCTTTATTTCCAAGACCTTACAGACTTAAAAGCCTACTTAATGGTATATTCAGGCGAGGTTGATGATTTTGTGGGGGAAGTGTAAGCGAATTTTCCTTATTTTTGCCAATAATATAAATTTTTTTATTCTTTATTTTTTTAAATGAATAGTACCGAGAAGATTAGCCATTATCAAAAATTACTCAAAATAGAACAGGAAGAAGACAGGGTGCAATATCAAGAAAACGTGGCGAAGCGTTCTCTTAAAGAACAGTGTGCAAATGGCGTTGCTTGGTTTCCTTTGGCGATGAAGCGAATGTACATTGGCATGGCAGAGCGCATTGTGATGGAGGTTGAAAGAACTACACATTTGGGCAGGCAGCATGTTTTTCAAACGGGAAGTTTGATTTCTTTGTTTGGGGTAGAAAATGAAAAACCGATTGGCATGATACACGGCGTAGTGCAGTTTATTAAAGGAAATGAGATGAAAATTGTCTTGAATACCGATGATTTTCCTTCTCAAATTACAGGTTTGCGTATGGGGGTTTCCTTAGATTTTGATGATAAAACCTATAAGGAGATGTATTCCGCGTTAGACCATCTGCAACTTGCCAAGAAAGATACACGCCTAGCCGAATTGCGTGAAGTGTTATGGGGGACAAAAGAACCCAAATTTTCAAAATGGCAAATTCCTTATGAGCATCAATATTTGAATCAATCGCAATGCCGCGCTGTGCAAAAATGCCTAGAAGCGCACGATGTTGCGATTATTCATGGACCGCCCGGAACAGGCAAAACCACGACTTTAGTTCAAGTCATTTTGGAAACGGTGATGCGTGAACAACAAGTGCTTGTGTGTGCAGCAAGTAACACTGCCGTAGATTTGTTGGTCTTGAAATGTAGCGAAAAGGGTATGAACGTTATCCGTTTGGGGAATCCTGCGCGGGTAGAAGAAGAATTGCAACATCAAACCCTAGATGCTCGCATCACACAACATCAGGATTATTCCGCCTTGAAAAAAATTAGAAAGGAAGCGGAAACTGTGAGAACAAAAGCTTCTAAGTTTAAAAGAAATTTTGGGAGCGAAGAAAGGCGCGAACGCAAAGAGTTATTCGAAGAAGCGAAAGAATTGCAAGAACACGCCAAAAAGCTCGAAGAATATATTTTGTATCAAGTGATGAATCAGGCGCAGGTCATTGCTTGCACTTTGGCAGGAGCAGCCCATTCGATTTTGGGGAAAAGGAGATTTAGCACTGTGTTTATTGATGAGGCAGGACAGGCACTCGCGCCTGCTTGTTGGATTCCGATTTTGCGTGCCGACAGAGTGATTTTTGCGGGCGATCATTTGCAACTTCCGCCAACTGTCAAATCTATGGAAGCGGATAGGGGAGGGCTTTCGCTTACTTTGTTTGAAGATTGTATGAACAACAAAAATGCAGATGTAATGCTTGATGTTCAGTACAGAATGCACCAATATATTATGCAGTTTTCGGCAAAATGGTTTTACGAAGCACAACTAAAAGCGGCAGAAATGGTGAAATATCGTGGATTAAGCCCTGATATTTTCCCAATGGAATTTGTGGATACTGCGGGTTGTGGTTACGAAGAACAAAAAAATCCAGAAACAGGAAGTACTTCTAATCCCGAAGAGGCGCAATTGGTTTTGCGACATTTGGCAATTTTATTGAATGAAATTGAGGCAACTTGCCCCGAAATTCTGCAGCCAGAATTTTCTATTGGCGTGATTTCTCCTTACAAGGAACAAGTGCAAACGCTTCGTGAGCAGACTTGGAACAGTCCTTTTTTCAATCGTTATATGCCGCATCTTACGATTAATACGGTTGATGGTTTTCAAGGACAAGAACGCGATATTATTTACATTAGTTTGGTGCGTAGCAACCCAAATGGCGAAATCGGCTTCTTAAAAGATACACGCCGTATGAATGTTGCACTTACCCGCGCTCGTAAAAAATTAGTGGTTATCGGGGACAGTGGCACACTCGGCGAAAATAAATTTTATCAACACTTTTTGAATTACATTGACAGCATTGGGGCTTATAAAAGTGCCTATGAGTTTATGTATGATGTTTAAACCTAAAACAAAATCATGGTAGAAATACGAAAAGCACTGGAAACAGACATCGATATATTGCTTACTTTTGAGCAGGGAATTATAACGGCTGAACGCCCTTTTGATAACACTTTGCGAGAGGGCGAAATTCATTATTATGATTTGGTCGAAATGATTCAGGCGGAATGGGCGGAAGTGTTGGTAGCGGTGGTTGAAAATGAAGTTGTGGGTTCGGGTTATGCAAAAATATTACCTGCCAAGCCTTATCAAAATCATAACGAATATGCGTATTTAGGGTTTATGTATGTTAAACCTGAATTTCGTGGTCAAGGCATCAACCAACAAATTATCTACGAACTAATGGTTTGGTCGAAAAATAAAGGCTTAAAGGAAGTGCGATTACAAGTGTATGATGAAAACATCATTGCCAAAAAAGCCTATCAGAAAGTAGGTTTTAAGCCTAATTTATTGGAAATGAGGTTGGAAATGGAGGAGATAGAGCCAAGTTAGGCGCAGTTTTTTTTAAGTAAGGTATTATCACAAAAATAAATGCAAACTTTTGATGTTTGTCAAAAAAAATCAGTATATTTGCTAAAATTTTTATACAATCATGACATTTACT
>JBJXHA010000284.1:0-3231 GCA_046160275.1 Bacteroidia bacterium
GTTCGCTACAAAGTACCTTCCATCATTTTCAATTTTGTGCCCATCTTCCATTAATCTTGCTATTTCTGCTTGCTCTTCAAGGCATAGTTTATTCGACCACTTAAATTTGCGTGTCAATTCCGCTGCATCTAAAATGATTGCAGGATAATCTTTATTTTCAAATTCATAAGCATAAATTAATCGTCCCAAAGTGGGGGATAAAATTTCTTCTTTTCTTTTGGATTGTTCATTATTTTAATAAAGTGTTGACTAATATCAACGTATTGATGGAAAGTGTATTGATTTTTAAATACTTACATTTTTTACGTTAGATACAGAATGTAACTATTTCCACCTTATTCCCCCTAATATTCCAAATTATCCAAATCCTTATCAAAGGTATCTTCTAAGGTAAAGGATGCCCAAAATGCCAAACCAATACAAAAAACACCCACGATAGCGGCAGCATTAACGGTACTTCCAAGCTGTTCAGGAGTTTTGAGAAATTTGAAAAACATGGCTATTGGGATAAATAAACCTCTCACTAAACTTGGAATCGTACTTGCGGCTGTCGCTCTAAGATTTGTTCCGAATTGTTCTGAGGCGTTGGTAATGAAAACCGCCCAAAAACCGCCTGAAAAACCTAATAATGTCAATAAGGCATAGAAAATGAAGGTACTTTGATTGGGCATGAATAAATAAAGTGACACAAACAAAACTTGCATTGCCAAAAACAAACGCATTGCTTTTAAACGGCTTTTAAACCATTGACTAATCATGCCCGAAGCAAAATCGCCTATGGACATACCCACATGAAACCACACTACGGAAAGTGCTGCCGTAATGGGCACGGTAATGCCTTTTGCTGCGCCAAATTCAGGAGCTAAAATCATTAAAATCCCTACATTGAACCAAGTTGTTACGCCAAGAAAAGTACTTTTCAGTAATTTGCCTAAACGCTTGCGGTTATTGAGTAAGGCTAAAAAGTCGCCTTTTTTCACTCCTTTTTGTCCTTTTATGGCTTCAAACATCGTGCTTTCTGCTACACTCAAACGCAGCAACAATAATCCAATGCCTAAGCCTCCCCCCAAGAAATAAGCGGTTCGCCAATCACTAATGACCCAATCCATACAACCTGCTGCGATTGCCCCCATCATTCCAAAAGCCGCTACAATCGTTGTACCCACCCCTCTATTTTCCTTAGGCAAACTCTCCACGACTAGGGTAATTCCTGCGCCAATTTCTCCCGCCAAACCGATACCTGCAACGAAGCGACAAAAGGCGTATAGCTCCAAATTTGTTACAAAACCGTTCATGATCGTGGCGATTGAATACAACAAAATGGATAAATACAAGGCGCGAACTCGCCCAAATTTATCGCCAATAATACCCGAAGCAATTCCCCCCAATAGCAGCCCTGCCATTTGCCAATTTTGCAAGGTAATTCCAGCATTAACTAACTCTTCTTTGGGAATTCCTAACGAAGTCAAACTTTTGACCCGAAGCACACCAAAGAGAAGTAAATCAAACACATCTATAAAATAGCCGAGAGCTGAAATAATGACGGCAGCATTTAGCACTTTTCTCATATTTATCCACTAATAAGCCCCACGTTGGAACATTTGCAAAAGTATTAATTTTTAGGATTTCTCCAACCTTTCGACCGTATTTTTATTTACGTTGTCGTAATTCAATGGTCTGTTCTTTTTGCCCGCAGATAAATTTAATTCTGTTTATCCCCCAATGATTTGAAGTGATTGTATGTTCATTTTTAAATTCAAATTTAGTAAAACCATCACTCGCATTTTGGTTTTCTTTGTCTTGAATCACAGGCGTAATCTCTATAATTCTATCACAGTTTAAAGTCGTGTCAAGGTTTATTCGCTCCGAAATATGCACTTCTTCAATGACGGGTTGCCAAGATTTTTGGTAGTTCAAACGTCCGCCAATTGTATAAGAGATTAAAGACTCGCTATTCAAAAGATTGAGTTTGCTTTCTATTATGTCAACCTGTAATCTATCAACAATTAGGGCTTTTTGGTTAGCCCACCAACCAATATTGTATGTTACAGGTTTTTCAAGTTTCGGTTTTCTTGGTTCAACTGAAAAAAGATTTATGCGCCCAAAATCAGTCAAGTACAAATAATAAGCAAGTGCACTCAAAATGAGTGTCAAAATTATAAACCCTCCTATTTTTAATAACGTCTTCATTTATGCTATACTAAGGTAGTCATAAAAAGCAAAAAAGCCTGCTTAGCTTGTTTAAAAGTATCAATTATGGCAACGTTGTGTGCTGCTGCAGTTTCGTTCAGTTAGCCTTAATTGCGCGTTAGCCTTGAAAACGGAATTGGCAGTAGCACACAACGTTGAGCGATTGTATTTTTCACAATTTATCAATTTCTTGGCTTGTAAGTCCTGTTGCTTTGGATATCTCACTATTTATAAGTCCCATTTTTTTTAGGTTTTTCGCAATTTTCAAAGTGGCTTCTCCTATGCCTTCTTCTTTTGCATTATCCGAAACAGCCTTTACTCCCAAATAATTCAACCTGCTTTGTTCGTATTCAGCTCGCTGTTCAGGCGTAAAATTTGAAACTTCCGCAGTATCAAATGCTTGTTTAAAAACTGCTTCATTCAAAATTTGAGGGATATTATCAAAATCTTGTAAGTGTTTCAAAAAATACGCCCATTTGTCAAACTTTGTTTTCAGTTCTTTTTCCGTTTTTTTGAAGGCAGGCATTTGCAAAAACTTGAAACTCAACTTATCATAAAACACCTCGCAATCTTGGTCTTTCAATTGTACATCTCGGTAGAATTTTGCTTTCTCCTCGCTTTCATCATAAAAAAAGTCCAAAACTGCCACAAAATAGATGGCACTTAGTTTAAAATTCCAATCACCTTTTTGAGCTTGCTCTCGAATTGGGAAAGTTGTGTAAAATAATGCTCTGTCTTTGAAATATTTTACTTTCGCTTTCTGCATTTCTACGATAAAACGTTCTCCATTTTTTGCTTCGCAATGAACATCAAAAAATGCTTTTCTATCGTCAACAATATCAGGTAAGTTTTCCAAATTACGGAAACTCAAATTCTTAATTTGATGACGTTTGGGGAGAAGTTGATTTAAAAAATCAATCAACAAGTTTTTATTCCCTTCTTCACCAAAGAGTTTTTTAAAACCAAAATCTGTATATGGGTTGATATATTTTGACATAATTCTTGTTTTTTATTTTCAACGCAAATATACAATTTTACCCA
>JBJXHA010000285.1:0-3402 GCA_046160275.1 Bacteroidia bacterium
TCTCATCGAAAGGCAATTGAGGCGGTTTGGTACACAGGCAAATTAATGGCTCCCATTTTGGCAAAAACCATTTGCAAAGAAAAAACGAAATACGTACAAGGCGTATGGTTTAATTCCGCTAAATTCTTTGATATTGAATATCAAGTATATGGCGAAATCTCCCCCACCCCACAAGCGCACGAAACGCATTTATATTGGGAACATTCCGATGGAAAAAAAGCCATTCGGATTGTGTATGATACAATCCATCGAAATGTATTAGGTTTCAACCTGATGGGAATCCGTTATCGCCAAGAAATATGCGAACAATGGATTTCACAAAGAGCAAACATCGAAGTTGTCCTCAAAAACCTCTCGCAAGCAAATTTTGACCCCGAATTTTTTAAAAAATATGAGGGCGAGCTTCTCAAATCCTACCAAAACAAATGAAAAAAATAGCTGCACTCCTCCTTTTGTTATCCCTTTTTGCTTTTTTGGCTTTGCCTATTTTCAGCACTTACCAAGTGAATGAAACGAATTTAGCGCGATTGCAAAGCAAAATGGAAAAGCCAGAACATTGGGCTTTTTTTGAAGCTGAAATCGCAAAATTGAAAGGAAATGATTATTCCAAGATTTCTTTCCTTGCTGCTATCAATCAAAGCATGAACAGTGTAAAAAACGAAATAAATGCAAAATATGACGATGCTTCGGGTAAAAAACTGTACGAAATTAAAAACTACCAATTTGCCTTAATGCGCGAATGTGCTACAGGTTTTCCCACCGAGCAAAAGAAGCAAGTTTTTTGGTCATTGTTCTTTTTGACATTGTTAGGCGGCTTTTTGTATATTTTCCCTATGTTTTTTGAGGGACAGGCAGGTATCAAAAACAACGGTGTCTTTTTTAGCCCTTGGCTCAATCGTGGCATTCCAGGTATTTTTCTGGGTACAGTTTTGATTGTGTTCTATGTGGTTTTGTATTTTTTTCCTTACCTCATTTCCGAACAAATTGCCTTATTTGATAGCCTAAAATCTCTTTGGAATCCGAATGCACAAGCAGGGCAATGGTTTATGTATGGCAGCCTTTATACGATAGCGGTTTTTGTAATGGGGGCGAGAATGTTTGCAAAATATCGCCACAGCCCCTATCAACAGTTGAGAACTGCCTCTATTATGTTTTTTCAACTTGTTTTTGCCTTCATTATTCCCGAAATATTAGAATTTTTGAACGAGCCCTACATTCAGTTTCATGTAGCTTTTCCACTAGATTATAGTTTCTTTTTCGATTATCGCTTGTATAGTTATGTCGGCAAAGCAGATTGGGGCTATGCAGGAGGTTCTATGACCTTTTTGGGCATAAAAACAGGAATACTATTTTTGGCTTGGGGCATTTTATTCTCTTTAATCGGTGTACCCGTTCTCACCTATTTTTATGGAAAACGCTGGATGTGTTCATGGGTATGCGGTTGTGGGGGATTGGCTGAAACACTAGGCGACCCTTTCCGTCAGCAATCCGACAAATCTTTAAAAGCTTGGAAAATAGAGCGTTACCTAATTTATAGCGTCTTAGTTTTCTCCGTTGTGATGACTATTTTTGTTTTGCTTTCCTATCAAGTTAGTAGTTTACAAGGCATTGCTTATTCTTTGCGCTCAAATTATGGCTTTTTGATTGGCTCTATCTTTTCTGGCGTAATTGGTACAGGCTTTTATCCTTTGATGGGCAATCGAATGTGGTGCAGATTTGGCTGTCCGCTTGCTGCCATCATGGGCATTGTTCAACGTTACAAATCTCGTTTTCAAATTACTACGAATGGTGGACAATGCATTTCTTGTGGAAATTGTTCTACCTATTGCGAGATGGGAATAGATGTAAGAGCTTATGCACAAAAAGGAGAAAATATCGTAAGAGCTTCATGTGTAGGTTGCGGAATTTGCGCGGCTGTTTGCCCAAGAGGGGTGTTGAAATTAGAAAATATAGCGCGTAAATAAGGGATAATTAATAATTGAGAATGGATAATGGTTCTGCTTTATGATAAAAAGAGAGCTACTCAACTTTGTTTCAGTAATGGGTTTGTTAACGCTTGAACAACCCGTAAGCGCAAATAGAAGTAAAGGAAGCCATAAAGAAATAAGCACATTTTTCATAAATAGTATTTTTTGAAGTAGTTTTGATAAGCACATAACGCGAAGCTTAGAAATAGTTACAATATTTTAACAAAAAACAGAACTTTTCTCTCTTTCATTTCCTCCAAAAAATGTGTAATTTTGCAGCCCATTTCATAAAACACGCTTAATTATTGTAAAAAGATGACAACCGAAAAAATTCAACGCGAGCAGGGAAATATCTCTGTAAATACTGAGAACATTTTCCCTATTATCAAAAGGTCATTGTATTCTGACCACGAAATTTTTCTACGTGAATTGATTTCTAACGCCTTAGATGCCACCCAAAAGCTAAAATATTTGGCTTCGACTGGAGCTTTTCAAGGCGAGTTAGGCGATTTAGCGATTAAAGTAACAGTTGATGCAGAAGCGAAAACGATTACTATTTCTGATTTTGGTATTGGTATGACCGATGAGGAAGTGCGCCAATACATTAATCAAGTAGCGTTTTCAGGGGCAGAGGAGTTTGTAAAAAAATTCAAAGATGCAGGCGAATCGAATGAAATCATCGGGCGTTTTGGCTTGGGATTTTATTCTGCTTTCATGGTTTCTACAGAAGTGGAAATTATTACCCAATCTTATCAAGAAAATGCGGCATCTGTGCGCTGGACTTGTGATGGTAGCACTTCTTACACTTTGGAAGAAAGCGAGAGAGAAAGACGTGGCTCGGACATCGTGTTGCACATTGATGCGGATTCTGAAGAGTTTTTGGACAATTATCGCATCAAAAATATTCTTACCAAATATTTCCGTTTCGTTTCAAATCCGATTGAAATGGACGGAGAATTGATTAACCCAACACCGCCACTTTGGAAAAAATCGCCTACCGAAATTACAGACGAGGAGTACAAAAGTTTCTTCCAAGAGTTGTATCCGATGGCAGAAGATCCACTTTTTTGGATTCACCTCAACATTGATCATCCTTTCAATTTAACAGGAATTTTGTACTTCCCTAAAATTAAAAAAGACATTGACCCTAACCGCAATAAAATCCAACTTTTTTGCCGTCAAGTCTTTATTACTGAAGAGGTTAAAGACATCGTACCTGAATATTTGATGCTTTTACAAGGGGTAATTGATTCGCCAGATATTCCCTTGAATGTGTCACGTTCTTATTTGCAAAGTGATAGCAATGTGAAAAAAATCAGTGGCTATATCACGCGCAAAGTTGCCGATAAATTGAACGAAATTTTTAACGAAGACCGCGAAAAATACGAAGAAAAATGGCCTGATATTTCGATTTTCGTGAAATACGGAATGTTGA
>JBJXHA010000286.1:0-7613 GCA_046160275.1 Bacteroidia bacterium
ACCTTGCTCAACCCTGACTCAACGGGCATTTCTTTACCTGTTAATACAACTGCAGTAATTAATTATTCCGATGTGGCAACTGTGGCACGTTACGGCGGCGGTGGTGGAGGTTCTATCACGGTTGTAATTTGGCCTGTTCAACGAAATGCACCTTCTACGAACTTGATGCTCAGAGATTCGTTCGTTATTAAAAATATGATTATCTTAGCTGATGTCGAAGATTTTGACTATTCAGTATTAAATGTATATCCTACGCCTGTTCAAAACACGCTTTTTATTCGCTCAGAATTAGAAAATAAAAATTTTGAACAAGTAAGATTATGGGATAGTCAAGGGCGAATCCTTCAACATTATACACATCTACCCAACCAAATTTCTTTCGCACATTTGCCTGCGGGTTTATATCATCTTTCCTTTGTTACTAAAAAAGGAAAAGTTTTTACTTATAAAATCTTGAAAGAATTTTGATAGCACAAAATTAAAATATATCTTTGTCCGAAAATGCAGCAAACCTCTTTGTAATACCACATTACAAAGAGGTTTAGCTTGCGCTATATTAGCTTTTCTTCCCCCTTTTTTCACTTATAACTTATAAAGGAATTGCAGCTATTCTATTTCTATTCTCACTCAATTTAATAATATTAAATGGTTGCTAGGTATCGTACAGTCTCCGATGAAGATTTGGTAGAAATGATTGTGAAGCAGGGCAAAACAGATGTGTTTAGTGTGTTATACGAAAGGTATTCGGACAAAGTCTATCGGAAATGTTTGTCTTTTGAAAAGGACAGAGACTCCGCGCACGACCTTGTGCATGATGTATTTCTAAAAGTATTTCTTCAACTGAGTAAGTTTGAAGCACGCGCCCGTTTTTCTACTTGGCTGTATTCTATCACCTATAATTATTGCGTAGAACAGCATAGAAAGCGCGCAAAAATGCCTTCTCAAGACATAGACGATAATCCAGAATTAGCCGTTTTTGATGACGACGATGACCTTGAAATATTTGAAGTAAGAGCAACTGCACTCAAAAAAGCCATGGAAAAAGTCAGCCCCGAAGACAAGGCAATTCTTTTATTAAAATATCAAGAAGATGCTTCGATTAAAGAATTGATGGAGTTATTGAACGTTTCGAAAAGTGCCGTAAAAATGCGCCTTTCGCGCGCCAGACAAAGAGCAAAAGAAATTATAGACGAAATGAATTTGGATAATGTGGTGATTTCTACCTTAATTGCTATCTCATTGTGTTTGTTATTTTTATAAGTATTCGATAAGAATTAGTTTATGTCAACAACTTTATTCAAACAATTGATAATGAATAAGTTAAACTCATTTTCCATTATCAATTATCCATTACTTAAATATCCTTAGGTTTAATTTTTCACCATAATCATAAAAAAATGGAAGAGCAACCCAATTTAACAAACGAAATTTTTCGCCAAGCCATGGAAAGCGATGAAAAACTCCCAATTCGTGTGCGTGAAGAAATCTTAGGTACAGTGAATGTACTCAAAAGTTTCTCCGAAATATTGGAATTGTTTGTTACAAAGGCAATTGATACCGCAATTACAAATGTATCAGCAATAGAGATGGGAGATTCGGAAGATTAAAAAATAAAATAAATAACTGATTATAAATCATTTAACAAAATAAACGAGCTGTTTGCCGTTTATTGCTAACTGATAACTATAAAAAATGAAAGATATTTCTACCATCATTACTTCCTCCTTAGAGGCGGTTTTAATCAAAGTTTCTTCTTTTCTACCAGGATTTATTGGTGGATTAGTGTTGCTAATTGTGGGTTGGCTGTTGGCTTTGGGGCTTAAGAAACTTATCCACGCCATTTTATCACGCAAAATTATCAAAGAACAAATTGATAAAATTGCGGATACAATCACATCAAATGGCGCAGAACGTTTAAACCCGATTGAGGTATTCAGCAAAATCGTCTATTGGTTTGTGTTCTTAATCTTTTTGCTAAGTGCAACAGAAGCAATGGGCTTACAAATGTTGTCGCAGCAAATTTCTGCCTTGATTCAATATTTGCCCAAATTGATTACGGCTCTTTTCATTTTCTTGATGGGAGTTTATGTTGCGTCTGGTATTAGAGATGCGGTAGGAACTGCGGCAAAAGCGATGGGCATAAAACCTTGGCGCGTATTGAGTTCTATTGTTTTTTATCTGATTTCTTTGTTCGTAGGAGTAACCGCTCTCAACCAAGCAGGCATTGATACACAAATTATTACCTCTAACATGACGGTAATCATTGCAGGTTTGATGTTGGCATTTGCCCTTGCTTACAGTTTTGCTGCTCGCCCTTTTTTGGCAGGAATTTTAAGCGCAAGTTACACCAAAACGCATTTTAAAGTAGGACAAATCATTGAAATAGAAGGAAATACAGGAAAAATAGCTGCATTAGATAATGTTTCTGTTGTCTTAGAAAATGAGCAAGGAAAAATTATTCTCCCTAGTCAAAAATTATTGACAGACAAGGTGATAATTGTCCAAGAGGCAAAGGAGAATGACTAATAAAGTAACAGTTAAGCCTTCTCCCCTACGCTAATAATCGCTTCATTGCAAGTACTTGTATTCTTCAAGTGCTTGCAATGAAGCGTATTTTATTTACTTCTACATGAAGTTCTATCACTTTTTCTATCATTATTCCTTTTGCCCTACCCGAATAGCGTCTAATTCCAACTTTATGATAACCGCCAACACCGTTACTTCTCCTATAAAATATACCCAACCCAACAAGGTGAGCGTTTGAGCAAAAAAGCACATAAAACCAATACTTAAGCAGGTATAAATGATGTTAGCAATCGCAATGATTGTTAGGAAGGTTCTCCAATTTGTCCCCACGAAAAAATAACAACAAAGGGAGTAAATACAGAAACAAACTGCCAATAATGCCAAAAAAGAAAGTGCCGATTCAGGCATTCCTATCTTAGGTTGAAACATTACCAGAACGACTCCCAATAAAAAGGAAGACAATAAAGCACCCAAACCATCTAATAGAAAAAGGCGTTTCGGAGCCAACAAAAAAACTTCAACCATTTCACGAAAATTTACCATAATTTATTTCCTTAAAAATGCTTGCTAATTTGCCATTTCTGGGCAATTAGCAAGCATATATTATAAACCTAAAACCCTAATTTTGAGTAAGTATTCAGTAATAATTAGTTTATGTTAATGCTTTCACTTAAAACATTGAGGTGAGTTGAAACATTTTCCATTATCAATTATTAATTATCCATTACTTACAAAAGCATAGTTATCAATACTTTATATCTGTTTACTGATAACTGTTAATTGTTAACTGACACTTAGATTACTTCACGTTCTTACAATTCATTTCTTCGTCAATATCATAGTAAACAAAATGTTCTTCGCCATACTGCCCACCTCCTTCATACGTTTTACGGATATGTCCATTTGCTAACCAACATTTTCCTTCATAATTCGTAATCGCTAGTTGTAAATGCAAATATTTATATAGTGGGAAACCAAATTCATTTTTCATTACATACCATCTATCCGAAATAATAACAACCTTTGCTACGGTTCCTTTTTTCACCCCAGCAATTGCCATTCGTGTATAGGTATCATTGCTCATTCCTTCTTTGCCCAAATGAACCGCATCAATCATTTCTTGTTTATATTTTGCCGCGTGTGCATCATATTTTCCGCCACTGATATATTCCATCAACATAGACTTTTCCTTTTCCATTTTTGCTTGAACAGCTTGGATTCCAGCTTTTTCTTCCAACAAATATTTCGCCAAATATTCCGCAGTTTCCATCGGGCGGTCAAAAGATTTTAAGTAACTTTTTGCATTTAACAAATAATTCTCTTCGCCTCTCGCATTTATTTTATGAATTTCAGCAATCACTTTATCTACCTCTGCCTCTACTTGTGGAACAAGTTCATAGACAGTTACCTTAAAATAATTGTCTATGCTCTTCATTTGATTTTGCGAATAAGCCTCCTTAAATTTAGCAGGGCATTTTGCTTCAAATTCCTTTTTAAAATCGTAATAACCTGTGTACGAAGGAACTAGGGTTTTATCTTGAATTGGAATATCATTGAGTGCAAAATGGTAATAATTGTCTAGTTTTTTGCTATATGTTTCATCTACTTGAAAACGTTCATATTTTTCTTTTCTCTGTGCTTCTAAATTTGCTAACTCATTGGTATAGAATTTAACATACTCCTTTTTGGCTTCTGTTGGGTTACCTTTCAATTTCGCTAATGCCTCATTTGCGTGCTTTAAATAACGTAAGGCATCATCATTCATCACTCCAATATTACGGTCTCCCCAATTTTTCAACACATTTTTCACCGAGTTTGCCTCATCTCTTACAATGCTATATGCAGTAAAGACAGGATTATCGGGGTTGTACTCGGGTACGCCCGCAGGTTTGGTTTGTGCATTACAAATCGTATGAAAAATAATCATACAAATAATGCTAAGAATCGTTTTTTTCATGCTTAAAAAAAATAATGGTTAATAAAGTAATGGTTACTTATTGAAAAGCAAATAACTTTTCAAATGCCTAATAAATCAGGCAATCTCATGTCAAAGATACACATATTCTTTGACTTATCACTACTTTTTTTAGATTTTTTGCGTGATTTTTGTACAAATAAGCAAAGAAATATTCACAATGAAGCCTTTCCTATCCTAAGCTGGGTTAAATTCCGTTAATTCTTCTCGCAAAAATAGTGATTAGCTCAACAAGTTTTGTATTTTTGCAGTTAAAATGGAAAAAATACATGAAAACAGTTTGGATAACGGGTGCATCTGACGGAATTGGGAAAGCATTGGCGCAAGCATGGGCAAAACAGGAGGTAAATCTTGTGTTGAGTGCTAGGCGTGAGGATAAATTGAGAGAGGTAGCCCAAAGTCTTGGCATCAGTGAAAATCGTTATCTTGTATTGCCTTTAGACTTAGAACAACTTGCAGAGGAGGAAAAACTGGTTCAACAAGTGCTAGAGAAATTTGGAAAAATTGATATTCTGGTGAATAATGCCGCATTGAATCAGAAAAGTTTGGCAATTGAAACGGAACAAAGCGTGGAAAGGAAATTAATGGAGGTAAATTTTTTCGGAACGATTGCCCTAAGCAAAGCCGTTGCCAAACAAATGCAAAAACAATTATCGGGGCAAATCGTCTTGATTAGCAGCATTGTAGCCAAATATGGCAATCCCTTTTTATCTACTTATGCTGCCTCAAAACACGCACTTGACGGCTATTTTGAGTCTTGGCGATACGAATTGGAGAAATTTAAAATACAAGTAACGATTGTTACCCCCGGATTTATTAATACAGATTTGGGCAAAAAAGCCTTATTAGCAAACGGCAGAGAATTAGGCGGTCAAGGCAGCGCAACCACCCAAAATTTCGGCATGAATCCAACAATTTGTGCGCAAAAAATTATCAAGGCGGTAAATGCAGGGAAAAAACATAGCTACATTGGAGGCGTAGAAATTTTGTTCCCTTACCTCCGTTTCCTTTTTCCAAGTCTTTTTTATCTGATAATCAAACGATTACATAAAACAGGTGATAGTTGATAAGTGATAATTGGGTTAAAGTAATCTATTCCCAATTTTCCACTTTTCATTTTTCACTTTTCACTTAATTTATTATGAATCAAGTTATTAATCCTATCTATTTAGATAAAGCAAAAATGGCAGAATTGCGCCATGCCTACGAAACGAATCCACCTTGCCGCCATATTATTATGGACAATTTTTTGGTGGAAGAGGTGGCATCGCAAATGTATAGCAATTTTCCGCCACTTGATACGCTCAATGTGAAGCGAAAAAGCCTTAATGAGCAAAAGTCGGAAGACTATCATTTTGATAGATTTCACCCTGTATTTACAAAGGTGCGCGAAATGATTATGAGCAAGGAATTTGCTGCATGGATGGTGGCAGTTACAGGCATCGAAAACTTATATGTTACCGATGATAGCTTGGGTTCAGGCGTGCATCAGGGCGGAAATGGCAGTTATGTAGATGTTCACATTGATATTAATGTCAATGCGAAGGCAAATGCTTGGCGCAGGCTCAATTTATTGATTTATTTGAATCAAAATTGGCAAGCAGAATATGGCGGCGATTTGGAATTATGGAATCCAGAAATGACGAAAATGGAGGTAAAATACGCGCCTTTATTTAACCGTGCGATTGTGTTTTACACCGATGAAAACGCGCCACATGGCTACCGCAAAATGACTTTGCCCGAAGGCGTAACGCGCAAATCCTTCTACACCTACTTTTATACCCCAATGGAAGAAGGCGTAGCTTTCCGCGATTCACAATTTCTCGCCCGCCCCGATGAAAGCCCCCTTAAGCGAATGTTAACCACCGTAAAAGAAGGCTTAAAAATCACCGCGAAAAAAGTTTTGTATAAATTAGGCGTAAAATCGTTAGATTTTCAAGATAAGAATTAGTAGAAGTAATGGATAATTAATAATTGACAATGGAAAACGGATTTAACTTACTTATTGTCAATGTATTAAGTGGAAATATTAACATAAACGAGTTCTTGCCGAGTATTAAGTAGGAGGAAAAGTGAGAGATGTCATCTGTTTTGAATAAAACGGCATCTCTCCCTTTTTCAACAAAATTGTTGTTAATGCAATCAACCCAAGCGATGCAAGGCATCAAAGGCTTTGTTCTTCGCCTTTGTATATTTTTCTACTACAACATTGAACAAATCCATGCCCGCGCTACCCTCAAATTTTACCGATGGCAAAAAAGGAAGCGTAGGGGGTATTAAGTACCATTCCATTTTTAAGGAAGCATCAGTTGTAAAAAGCGTCTGCTCTGCGCTAGGCAATGCCTGTAAAATCTCGGTTTTATGCACTGCCAATGCTTGTTTAAATGCCTCAACCAGTTCCTTTTGCTGATTTTTGCTATATCCGTCTTCTACTTCTGTGTAAATCACCTCTACTGCTTGCGCCTCATGTTCTTGTATTTTTGAAAAACTTGCTTTTAGCCATTCATCGTGCGTTTTTAACGCAGCTGACTGTGCTAACAAACGCTCATAAATCGCCTGATTTCCCGCTAATAACTTTGTTGTATCTTGCTTAATGTCTTTGATTTCTTTTGAAATGATGCCAAGTTTAGCTAGAACCTCTGTTAATGCCGTTTCTACTTTTTGCATTTCTCTATTATCTAACTTTTCGATAAAAGACAAAATTGCTGCTTGAATACGGTTAAGTCCTACTTCGTATTCCTCAAATTTTATTCGACCTGCTTCGTATTCTGTTTTGTTACGATTATAGCGACCTTCGGTAGCATAAATTTCGTCTTCATCGGGGTAGAGTCCATATAAGACTTCAAATACCTCCTTAAATTTTTGCTGTGCAAGCAATTTTTTCACCTCTTTCATAAGTGGAATAGGATTAAATTTATTATGTTCTAAATAACGACTTTCAGAAAATAAAAAAGCGTAATCTTCAAAGTGTACGGCTTTCTTTTCGTGTAAAAAATCCTCAATTTTAGCATTTTCGTGTTTTTTTAGTTCAGAAATTGGCACAAAGAAGTTTTCTACTTTCAAAGAAATTTCCATTTTCGTATTTTTCCCCAACTCTTGAAAAGCCCTGAAA
>JBJXHA010000287.1:0-2835 GCA_046160275.1 Bacteroidia bacterium
CGCTTTGATATTTTTCAGCTTGGCAGCGATACTTATAATTACCGCAAAGCGCAGTCCCTTGCTTATGGAAATGATGCAGGTTTGTTGGGGCAGTATGTGCCAAGTAATGCAGGTACAAATGCTTATACTACCGCTGCAACGCCTTTAACGGGCACAAATCCGTGGATATGGTCGGGCGATGGGAAACTTTTTGACATGCAAGGAGGAATAGGAATCGAAACGAATAACGGCATTATCATACGCGATTATAAGGCGTTTTTGGGTGGGCAAGTTGCTAATACGCCTTATTTTAGAGAACGCTCTAGCAGCAATCCTAGTGCGCAAAAGCCAAGTCAGTATTGTTTAGTGCCGCCGCCAACAGTAACAAGTTTTGCCCAAGGCGATAGCATTGAATTGTTGTTAGAAGCAATTTGTTTGCCCAAACAAAGAACAGATTATTATGGAGCAGACCCCAATTTTATTCAAGCACTGCTGCAATATGGCAATACATGGGAATTGATGCAGCGCGAAGTGGTAGGAAATGCCATCAACGCGATTTCTCCGACAAATGCGATCAACACAAAATATCCGCTTGCAGTTACTACTACTAATAATACAGGTTTAGTCATTGTAACAGGCGGCAAAAATTACATTCCTATTGTGTTCAAAGGCTTAACGAGCATTACCGATCCAAAACTCTGGAAAGCGCGTAAAAACTGTTGGGAATTGGTCAATCAAGCCAATCATGGGAAGGATTTTTGGCAAACCGAATATGATACGCAGACAGGTTTGTTTGAGTTGATATATAATGTTAAGCAAGACATCACGAATGATTCTACGGCAATTATCAAATATTATTTGGGCGATACGCCACCTGTGGCAAGTTTGGTATTGGATTCCAAAGTGAATCAAGCGGCTTTGGCATTGAATCCTACGGTAGCGGCTTATGAGGGAGATTCTGTCGTTTTTGCACCACAAATTACCGAACATGGCATTACAAGCATAGGTAATACTGGGCAATGGGCATGGACAGGACCTAATGGATTTACGAACAATACGCGAGCGATCAAATTTCCCTCCGCATTGTCGAGCAATACAGGCAATTATACGGTAACTTATACCGATGCTTTTGGTTGTAGCGTTTCTGCGGTATTTCAACTCACGATAAATGTCCCTTTACCGATTGAATTAACGCGGTTTTCGGCAACGGCTTTGCCCTCAAGCAATCTTTTGCAATGGGAAACGGCATCAGCACTCAATAGCAAAGGCTTTGAGGTACAAAGCCAAAACGGGGCAGGAACTTGGCTTCCGATAGGTTTTGTGGAAGCGCAAAACAATGCCGCTGCTTATGCTTTTGAAGATGAAATGCCTCTCCAACTCAGTTATTATCGTTTGCGCCAAATAGATTTTGACAACAAAGAAGGATTTTCAAATATCATAAGTCTATTGCGTGGGCAAAATACTTCGGTCAAAATAAGCCCTAATCCCACTTCGGGCAAAATACATATAACCTTATCCACAGACATAGAATTTGCGCAGCTCAAAGTATATGATGTTTCAGGCAAAACAATTTTATCGCAAAAAACCACCCTTTCAAACCTTGAAATAGACCTATCTCCTTTCCCCAAAGGCGTTTATATGATACAAATTCAATCGGATAAAGACACATACCAAGAAAAGGTGTTGTTGGAATAGGGGGGGCAAAATCTCTCCTTAGTCAATACTATTTAAAAAGTAAAAAATTCTCATCTTTTTTCTTAAAAAGGTTTGGCATTTTAAAAAATTTCTACTAACATTGTGGGATAAAATAGTATTGTCATTAAAAGTGCAAGTTATTGTGGATTACCGCAGTTGAGGGGATGATGCGGCAATACGGAAATTCTGCGATAGAATTCAACATAATTCCCTAAAAAAAAGCGTATATTTGTAAAAAGTTTGAATCATTATGGAAGTATTAACGATAGCAGAAATTAAAAAGATGTACCCCGATGAATGGGTACTTTTAGGTATTGAGAGTGATACATTACCTAAAATGCCTGAAAAGGGTAGTGTTATTTTGCATGGGAAGGATTATTTGGAGCTTTGTTATAAAGCAAGCGAAGTTGCCAAAAATTTATTGACAACCATGTTTTATACAGGAACAACTAAAAAAACAAGAAAATGGCTAAAATCTACCCGTTTGTAAGAGAAACAGATGACGATTTGATAGTCATCACAGCAAGAATTGGGAATAGTATTGTGGATTTAGTTCTTGATACAGGAGCTTCTCATACCTTTATCAATTTTGGTGTTCTTATTAAGGAAGGATATAGGGTAGGAGATACAAAAGGGCTTATACCTGTTGAAACAGCGAATGGAATTATTTATGCTAATCGTTTTGACATTAGCCACATTTCAGCGTTAGGAATAACGAAAGATGATTTTGAAGTTACTTCTTATTTGTTTGATGACCCCGAAGGAAATTATCAGGGCGTAATTGGTCTAGATTTTTTGGCAGGTACAAAGTTTTGTGTGGATATGGATAAAAGCGAAATAACCATAAAAGTACGAGCAAATAAATAAAATCGCAGAATCGAGTAAAACCGCAAGCCCCTTATGACTTGCGTGCCCTCTCACACCACCGAGCGTACTGACCTCTCGCTTAATCAAACGCGACAGGCAAACACACAAAGCCAAACTGCACAAGTACTAAGTGTTAGCTACAATACCACAAAAATGAAACCATTAGCACTCTCTTCTAATACGCCAGTCAATATTGATGCAGACTTCCATATTGACTGGCTTAACCTCGTTTCCTCAGGCATGACCCTTGACAAAGAGGACGATATAGCCTATTTATCAGAAATCAAAAAGTAT
>JBJXHA010000288.1:0-4269 GCA_046160275.1 Bacteroidia bacterium
CATAAATGGCAAAACTGCCGAGCCAATGCGTCCCTTCATAGTGTTCGTCTATGATATTGGGCAAAGAGGTTTCGATATGCGCCTTAGCCAATGGTTTTAAATGTGCATAATTAGGGAGTTTTTCTGCAAGATGATAAAGACACCAAGCACGGCTAAAATTCAAGCCATCAAGGTGAACAAGTTTTCCATCGTTGCGGTCTGAAACTTTCCCATATTTTAAAGTAAAATTGGGTTTGCTCAATTCGGGGAGAAATTTCTTTAGCCATATATCAAAGTCTTTCGTGGGAAGTACCTTCGCCATCAAATTCGCTTCCTCTAAACAAGGAGAAAGAAAATCAT
The DNA here is from genome assembly GCA_046160275.1 of Bacteroidia bacterium. Taxonomy (GTDB): domain Bacteria; phylum Bacteroidota; class Bacteroidia; order J057; family J057; genus JBJXHA01. Next base: position 340 of record JBJXHA010000288.1, read on the forward strand.
ATCCACTTGGCTCCCAAGTAATTGGGCAATTTTCGTCTTGTAAATAAAAATCTTTGGCGCGTTGTTCAATGAGGTTTTTTAACTCCTTTTGTTCTACTAATACAGCATAATCATACGCAAAACTTAACCCAAAAGCCGTATTTGTATGCTCCCCTACCCTGATAGGATAATTTAGTTTGGGAAGAAATCGGAGGTATTCTTCGACAATAAAATCGGCAAGTGGTTGCAAATTTGGTTCTAATTCTCGCGCTAAAGGGTCATTCCAAGTGTGTAGTTCGGTCATTAATTTTAAGAACCAAGCCCAACCATAAGTACGTTCAAAACCTGCATCTTCTTGAAAATAAGCTAATTCTGCTTCTATGTTTGTTTTGCTAAGGTTGTTTTTTAGTTTTGTTCGAATCGTTTGGGCATTTTCTAATTCGGGAAAATGTTTGAGCAAAGTGACCAAAGACCAATAACCATGCACCGCAGAATGCCAATCAAAACACCCATAAAAAGCAGGGTGCAGCGTGCTCGGATTTTGTAATTGACTTGCATTTTCCAATACCTGATTGAGTTTGTTGGGATATTCCACCTCGATACAGGCAAGCGGCAGTTTTGCCAAGCGATTGGCGGCAGTAAGTTCTAAGTCCATACTTTTTAAAGGAGATAAGGGAGGCGTTTGTTTACTTTTATTGCAGGTAAAAAGAAAAAGTACGCAAAAAACAAAAAGGAATTTGGAGAGACAAGAGGTCGTAATTTTCATGGTAATGGATTATATATTAACACTTTATACACTAGCGTAGGGTTTAAATCCTAGGCTAGTGTATAAAATGATGGAATAAAAATTATGTTTGAATTGTAAAAAACTAAAGTTCAATGTTTTGTCCGCTCATTTAATTCAGAAGAATCTACACAACTATGGTTTTAAAAGGTTAGTTGTATAGATTCTTCTGAATTGAAAAATAAGAAATTGATAATTAATCAAGTGAAATTTACCCTGCTGTTATTGGTACGGTGATAACCTACCAACAACAGCAAATGCGATGAGGCTAAAACTTAAACCCATTTTTGAGTTTATCCAAGTGCTTTTTAATGCTGTCTTGCGCCCGTTTTTTGGCTTCTTCGGCTTTCTTCTTCAAATCTTCCGCCTTTTTCTTGGCTTCTTCCTCTGCCTTCCTTTTCGCCTCTTCTAGCTTTTGCTTTGCTTCTTCCGCCTTCTTTTTCACTTCCTCCTCCGCTTTTTTCTTCAACTCTTCGGCTTTTTCTTTGGCAGCATCAATGCCTCTGTCTTTCAAATCCTGCACTTTTCCTTTTAAACTATCTTTATTTAAAGGAATATCCACCCCAATTTGCTGCTTAATTGCTTCTTCCGCTTTGTCTTTGGCGGCATCTTTTAACTCTTCTTTCATATCACTTGCAGTACCTTTGCCAATTCCTACAATTTTAGGATTTTTTCCAGTTCCGCCTATTTTCAAATCTACTTTGATGCGTTCAGGTGCTTTTTTAAACAAGCCAAAGCCGCCTAATTTACCCAAAGCCTCTTGAACTACTTGCCCTATTTTACCAAAAGCCGCATCAACTTTCACCAAATAATCCAATTCGCCACTCAAATTCTGTCTGCCACTGACATTCAAGTGTATATCTTTTTGCGGAATCATAACATCAAAAGGCGTAACATTCATCCAACCCTCTTTTATCAAAAAGTTAGATTTTATACCATTCAAAGTCATTTGTTTTAACTCGGTAATCTTCGTGAGTTCTGCCATTTTCTCGGTAACAGGCGAACTGGCAAGTTTTCCTTCTGTCACTTCAAAAAAGCCACCGCCATCTAGTGTAGTTAAGATGGGGGACATGGTTTCCTTTAGAACTCCGTCAATTTTGATGCGTGTATTAAATTTGCCAATGATTTTTTCAGTAATTGGGGCAACCTTTTTAAGACTTGGAAAAGCTTTTAGGGCTTCTGCAATCACTAAATTACTAATGGAAACGTCCATTCCATACAAAGGAGCTTTGAGATTTTGGCTGTTATAAGAGCCGTTGAGTAAAAAATTACCGCCCAAAGTGCTGAAGGTTATATCTTTCATTGTCAAGGCTTTATTCGCCACACCTGCTTGTCCTTGAAAATTATTTAGTTTGAGGTTATCATAAAGAAGCTCGCCAATTTTTGCATTTAAGCTAAGGTTAAAAGCGGCAGGTACTTCTATCGCGGACAATTCCCCTGATTCAGAAGGGGCAGGTGCTTCGGTGCTTGCTTCTCCCGAATATCCCATGAACTCATTGACATTCAGTTTCTTAGATTGGAAGTTTAAGTTTCCGCCAAGTTGTTCATTTTCCAACAAAGCGAAAGCCATGTAGTTATTCAAATTTCCACTTATCGCATAATCCGAATTGCCAATCATTCCTGACGCGCTATTTACGGTCATTTGCGTATTGGAAAAAGCTGCCTCGCCTGCATTTACACTCACAGGATAGCCCAAATCTTTGCTTTCATATTTGAAGTTTTGCAAACGCACTTTTCCCGAAGTCGGCATATTCAAATAACGTCCTGCTTCTACGTCAGCCATTGAGCCTTTGGTCGCAAAGTGGTCAATTAACAATTTGCCCACTATTTTCATGCCTTCCAAAGGATAGATTTTCAGGATTTTTTCCAAGTCAACCGTTCCATTGATATTTGCATCAAACAAGGGATTGTCAAAATTTTGGACAAATAATTTACCTTCAAGTGCTTCATTATCAAGGTCAAAGCGAAATTTATCAAGATTTAGTTTTCCGCCAGCCATTGTGCCTGTCAAGCAACTCGCAGAGCCATTAAAATTGATATTTTTTGCCTCTGCTTTGTAGATTTCATTTTTTACATAACCATTTGCAAGGCTCATTTTTGCATCTATTTTAGGTAACGCATGAGATTTTTCATCATAAACACCATTTGCAACGCCGTCAATGTTAAAAAGCCCTGCTAAGTTCATGCCTTCAATAGGATAAATTTGCGTCATTTTCGCCAAATCCAAAGCCCCTTTTACTTGCGCATCATACTTAGGCGTTTCCAAATTTTCAACTTTCACGCGCCCATCAAAAGGTTTTTTATCTAAATCAAAATGAAATTGTGCAATATCAATCAGCGTTCCTGCCAAATTCCCTGTGGCATTTTGCACCATCCCATTAAAGTTAAAGTTCTCTAATTCAACAGGATAAGCCGCTTGTTTGACATAACCATTTGCCAATTTCATTTTTGCATCAACTTTTGGGAAAGTTTTGGCGAGGGTATCATACACCCCATTAATTTTTGCATCAACGTTTAAATTTCCTTTCAAATTTGTGCCTTCAATCGGGAACATTTGCGTCAATTCGCCTAAATTCACATTCCCTTTCACTACAGCATTAATCAGCATTTTGGAAAGCCCTTCCAGCGTACCTTGCACATCTATCGGGTTTTTACCCAAATCGGCATGAAGTTTTTTAATATCAATCTTAACCTTATCAAAGTCAGCCGATTGAGGGTTATCTATTTTCATATCTAAGTTCACATTTGACACCGCAGTCGGCAAACTTGGATATTGAAAACGCCCATTATCTACTTTCAAATTCAGGTTGATGGCAGGCACCGTTTTATCATTGTAAATCCCTTTCACAAAGCCATTAAAGGCAAGTTTTCCATCGGTTTTTAAGTCCTTGAAATCCTTTTTATACATGGCTGGAATAAGGGAAAGCAAGCTTTTGAAATCCGTTTTGGGTGAATCAAATTTGAGGTCAATGCTGATATTTGAATCAGGTACAATCACTGTTCCTGAAAAATGAAGCGGCATTTCATTAATCGTAATTTCATTATCCAACAATTTATAGGTAGCTTTTTGTGTATCCATGTTAATACCAAGAGCCGCAGAAAGTTTGTTTTTATTGAGGTAGCGCACGCCTTGATACTCAACTAAAACAGTATCTGCCGAAGTTTCG
>JBJXHA010000289.1:0-5377 GCA_046160275.1 Bacteroidia bacterium
TACAAATTGCTGAAAAGCAATTATTTATCACTGGGGTTGAAATGAATATGGGCGAAATACGGCAACTTGACGCGACTTGGAGCAGCCCTTGTTTTGAGCCAATTAGGGAAGATTTTGGGTTTAAACGCCCACCTTTTGAAAAGGAGCAGCCCTCTCGTATGCAAATCACAAATGAAGAACTCCAAAAAATGGCAGACCGCCGCCTTTCCGCGCCTGCGAGTTTAGCTACGGGTGTGTATGTTCCGATAAAGTAGCTTTTTTGGGGTTCGCTTTTCAAGCGTTGCGAACCCTAATAAAAACAAAATCACTACTAACACTATAAAAATATGCAAAAATTATTCTTTTTATTACTCGGTTTCCTTTTTTTGATAAGCGAAACCACCTTTGCGCAAGACGCAAAATTAACAGGCAAAGTCCTTGACAATACAGGACAACCCGCACCTTATGCTGCGGTGATGCTGATGCAAGGCGAAACCGTTATAAATGGTGCTTACACCGATGACAATGGCGTGTATTCCATTCAGCCGATTGTGGCGGGTGTCTATGATTTGAAAGTGCAAGTATTAGATGTGATTGAAGTATTAACAGGCATCGTGATAAAAGCGGGCGAAACAAAAGTCGTTGATGTGAAATTTTCTAAAAAAACGGAAGCGACTATTGAGGAAGTGCTAATAACGGAATTTAAACGCCCAGTTTTTGCAAAAGAGGCAAGATCAGGCTCGGTAGTAAATGGAGAAGAATTTCAAAAAATGGGAACGCGAAATATTCAAAAGGTGCAAGCAATTACCACAGGTGTTTATTCAGGAGATAAAAATAAGGGAGAAATTGCGATAAAATGAGCAAGAAGTACTAATACTACTTATTTTGTTGATGGGGTAAAAGTAAGAGGGAATGTGAACCTACCCCAAAAAGTGCAAACAGAGGTAGTTACAGGCGGTACGCCTGCGGAATTTGGGGACAAATCGGGTGGGGTAGTAAAATTTGAAGTGAAAGATAAGAAGAAGAAAAAAGAAGAACCTGAGCCACAAGCTATTACTCTTGAACCTGTTAGCGATGAAAGCTACAGTATTATCGTAGAAAATGAGTTTAAAATGACGAAAAATGAACCGCTTTCAACCTTTTCTGCCGATGTGGACAGGGCTGCGTATAGCAACATTCGCCGTTTTATTCAACAAGGGCAGTCCGTTCCGCAAGATGCGGTTAGAATTGAGGAAATGATAAACTATTTCCCTTATAATTATGCCCAACCCAAAGACGAACACCCGCTTTTTATCAGTGCAGAATATTCGGCTTGCCCTTGGAATCAGCAGAATGGCTTGTTGCGCGTGGCATTGAAAGCAAAGGAAATGCAAGCAAGTCAAACGCCGCCTTCTAACCTCGTTTTTTTGGTTGATGTATCAGGTTCGATGAGTGATGGGAATAAATTACCCTTGCTAAAAGATGCTTTTAAGTTGCTAGTCAATCAGTTGCGTAGTGAGGATAAAGTTTCAATTGTGGTGTATGCAGGCGCGGCAGGTTTGGTTTTGCCTAGCACTTCTGGCGCGAATAAAACGGCTATTTTGGCTGCTTTGAATAATTTGCAAGCAGGCGGAAGTACGGCAGGCGGTGCGGGAATTGAACTTGCGTACAAAACTGCCCAAGAAAATTTCCTTTCTAATGGAAATAATCGCGTGATTTTGGCAACTGATGGCGATTTTAATGTAGGCATTTCTAACCAAAATGACTTACAACGTTTGATTGAAGAAAAGCGAAAAACCAACATTTTCTTGACTTGTTTGGGCTTTGGTATGGGAAATTACAAGGATAACACGCTGGAAACGCTGGCAAATAAGGGAAATGGAAATTATGCTTACATTGATGATATGAGTGAAGCCAAAAAGTTGTTTGTGGAGGAATTGACAGGAACTTTGTTAACGGTGGCAAAAGATGTGAAAATTCAAATTGAATTTAATCCCCAAAAAGTTGCCGCATATCGCTTGGTCGGTTATGAAAATCGAATGTTAGCAACAGAAGATTTTATCAATGATGCCAAAGATGCAGGCGAAGTAGGTGCAGGGCATTGTGTTACAGCGATTTATGAAATTCTTCCTGCACAAAAAGATGAGTTAAGAGAGGAAATTAGCTTGCGTTATCAAGAAAAAATCGAAAATGCAACGGCAACACAATCCCAAGAAATTGCCTTCGTAAAAGTACGCTACAAACAACCGAAAGCCGATAACAGCGTGGAAATGAGCAAAGCAATCCCTTATCAACAAATTCGCTGGGCAGATGGCTCTGAAACTTATCGTAGTGCTTCTGAAGATTTTCGCTTTGCGGCATCAGTGGCAATGTGGGGCTTGTGCTTACGAAAATCTCCTTTTGTTAAAAATGGCGACATAAATACTGTCCTAAAATGGGCAGAAATTTCCAAAGGCGAGGACAAAGGCGGTTATCGGGCGGAATATATTGAATTGGTGAAAAAGCAAATGGCGGAAAAGTAGAAACTTTGGGAAAGACCCTAACAAAATCTTGCACATTTTTTGATTTTTGTGTAATTTTGCACCGCGAAAATAGAACGATTTATCCTCTTATGAATACTTGGGAAGAATTAGTTTATGGTTTTGTAAAACAACACTCATCTTGAGTAAGTTAACATGATTATCCATTAATAATTATCCATTATCCATTATCCATTATCCATTATTTAACATTATATAAATGAATATTTTAGTGTGCATTAGTCAAGTACCTGATACTACGACTAAAATTCAATTTGCAGCAGATAACAAAAGCCTGAACGCTTCGGGGGTTACTTTTATCATCAATCCTTACGATGAATTTGGGCTTTCTCGTGCCTTAGATATGCGCGAAAAAGAAGGCAAACAAGTGAGTATCACCGCATTATGTGTAGGGAAAGCAGATACAGAACAAGTAATTCGTAAGGCTTTGGCAATTGGCGCAGATAAAGCAGTTCGCGTAGATGCCGAGCCAACTGATGCTTATTTTGTCGCACAACAAATTGCAGCGCATTGTAAAGAAAATCAATACGATATAATTTTTATGGGCAAAGAATCTATTGATTACAATGGCTGTATGGTGCCAGGTATGGTTGCCGAAATGTTGAGTATGCAATTTGTTTCTTTTGCCACGAAATTGACTTTGACAGGTGACAAAAGTGCAGATGTAAACCGCGAAATTGATGGGGGAGAAGAAGTCTTAAACGTAAGTTTCCCTGCGGTAATTAGTTGCCAAAAGGGCTTGGCAGAGTGGAGAATCCCGAATATGCGCGGCATCATGGCAGCACGCACCAAACCTTTAACAGTTGTTGCGGCAGCAGGTACTGGTTATGTAACCACAACTTCTTACAGTTATCCTCCCGCAAAAGGCAACTGCCAATATTTCAAAGCAGACAGCGAAGTTGAGGCTTTAGCTGATGCCTTGAATGGAAAAGGATTTTTTTAGGATAAACTATGAAAATCATCGAATGTCCACGCGATGCCATGCAAGGCTTTTCTCGCTTTATTCCAACGGCAGAAAAAATTGCGTATTTGACTTTGTTGTTGAAAGTTGGGTTTGATACCCTTGATTTTGGCAGTTTTGTGTCGCCCAAAGCCATTCCGCAGTTGGCTGACACGCAAGAAGTATTGGCTAATTTGGATTTGACAAATACAAACACCAAATTATTGGCGATTGTAGCGAACCAAAGAGGGGCTGAAACTGCCTGTCAATTTCCTGAAATTCAATATCTTGGCTATCCTTTTTCCATTTCTGAAACTTTTCAGTTACGTAATACTAACCGCACGATTGCAGACTCTGTGGTCTTAGTCGAGGAAATGCAGGCTTTGTGTGTCAAAAATAACAAAGAATTGGTAGTCTATATTTCTATGGGCTTTGGCAATCCTTATGGCGATGACTGGTCGGTAGAAATTGCGGAAAAATGGGTACAAAAAATGGCAGAAATGGGCATACGCATTGTGTCCTTAGCCGATACGGTAGGTTCGGCGGAAGCGGATTCTATCTCTTATTTGTATGCTAATTTGATTCCTCGTTTTCCAGCAATCGAATTTGGGGCGCATTTTCATGCCACACCCGAAGCCCGAATTACCAAATTACAAGCTGCTTATCAACAAGGTTGTCGCCGTTTTGATGCCGCTATCAAAGGTTTTGGGGGCTGCCCTTTTGCCGAAGATGATTTAGTAGGAAACATTGCAACTGAAACGCTTTTGTCTTTTTTAGCATCTGAAAACATTGATTTGCAGATAAATAAAGAGGCATTTAGAGATGCGTTATTGATGTCGGCAAGTGTTTTTGCATAATTTTAGGTTAAAGCTATGAACGAATCATTGGCATTGAACGCTTGCATTTTAATGGTCTGATTATCAGCTTTTTATTTTTTTAATTTAGAAGAACGAAAAAAAATATATCTCGGAATTTGGGGGTAAAAAACTAGCAGAAAGGCAAATTTTAAGGCGTTATAGGTTGTTTGGTGCTAGTGGAAGTCGTAATCGGTGAATATAAGAGGCTGTCTAAAAAGTTCGCAACTCTTCGAAGAGGTGCGAACTTTTTACGCAGAACATAATAAAAAGGTAATTATAGTGAATGATATTTTTTGTGAATTAGCCTTTTGGGACAGCCTCTTATATTCACAGGGGAGAGAATAATACCCAATAGCAAAAAACACAAGAGAAAAAAAGAGATTTGCTTCATAAGATTAATTATTTGATTTGTGAAAACACTAATTTACTTCAACAATTTTCTCGCCTTCTCCACATCCTTATGCTTAATACCCGCCTTTTCCAGCTCCTTCAAATCCTTCAAAAAGACTGCTTTATACCTGCCTTTTCCATGAGGCTGGTCTTTGAGTTTGGTGTAGATATTCTTTGCTTCCTCCCATTTGCCTTGATAGAGAAGGGCGAGCGCGAGGTTGGTGTTTATCCACACTTCGCTGTTGTCTTTTGCTAACCCCGCTTTTGCAGATTGTTCGGCGGCGGAAAATTCCTTAGTGAATAACTGATACCATGCAAGGCTGCCATATTCTTTTGCAATTGCTTTTTGAAATTCTACATTATTAGGGTTTGCCTTGTCTCCATCTAAGAGGATTTTTATAATCTCCTGCTGCCTTTCTACCTTCTTTTGAGGATTTTTCTCCTTTTGATTCGCCTCCACTAGCGATAGCAGCTTTTCCACTTTTGGATTCGCGTTGGAAGGTGTGCTTTTCCCTCCAAAAGAAGCCGTAATTTCTTCAATAGCAGGCATAAACACTTGCACTTGCGGATGTGTAGGCTGATAAATCGCAAGGACTTCTTTTGCCTCTTTTAGCAGTGCCAAACCTTCTTTTTTGAATTGAGGTTTTTTTTCCTTCTCAAACAAAGTAGCATATAAGAAACAGGTAGAAATC
>JBJXHA010000290.1:0-5910 GCA_046160275.1 Bacteroidia bacterium
ATGGTGGTTATAGCGTGGGGGTACACCTCTTCCCTTTCCGAACAGAGAAGTTAAGACCCACAGCGTCAATGGTACTGCGGTAACACGTGGAAGAGTAGATCGCCGCCTAACTTTAAGCCCCTCCCCAGAAAGGAGGGGTTTTGTTATTTATATAATCCCTAAAGATTATGACCCTTAGATATTAAAATAACTTCAAGTCAGCAAAAATAGGCGCAAGAGATTGACTAAATACACTTTTAAGACAAACTCTTGTTAAAAACAATACCTTCCAATTAAAAACGGCTTGTTTCTTTACCATTGTGTAGAAATTAATGGCTGAATAATGAGAAAAATCCTAAAATAAATAGGTCTTTCTTTACTTAAAAGAATAACAAAGAAGTTGGAAACCCTTTAAAGGATTCCCAACTTCTTTGTTATTCCTACTTTTCAACGACTATGTAAAAACCATAAAGCAATGAAAACTAAAAGTAATATAATCGTTTTATTGTCCCATGTTTATTTCACAAGTATCGTCCCTTCTGCGGTATGTTGAATAACATGAATGGCTTGATTTTCATATTCTCTATCAAAGTTAATGTTTTGGTGCAAGCCTGAAAAATTCAAATTATCCCTAATTAATTGCGTGAGATTTTGGTATGCGGGGTTGTAATTCTCTAAAATTGAAATCAAATATTTGCCCAAATCATAGCCTCGAATGTTAAATTCGGAAGGATAAGTGCGATAATTTTCGAAATGTAAGCGGATATAATTTTGGAAATCTTCGCTGCTTTCGATAGGAAAATAACTACTCGAAAAATATACTTTATATCTTTCTTTCAAATCTCTGTCTATTTTTTCGTATTCTTCAAAATCTGGTAAAGACATGATTTTCAGTTTCTTGAAATTATTTACATCAATTAAACTTAACACTAAACCTTGTGTTGTTTCATCAGGTATAGGCAAATAAACGCCATCAAAATATTTTAATTTTCCTACTTCCTGCTGAATTGTTCCCGCTGCTCGGTCAAATACAGAATCTATTTCGGTGAGTGTCGTTCTGCCCCCCATTAATTGAAATTGTTGTTGAAAAGCATGTGCCAAATCGTTGGTAACTGTTCGCCCATTTGTCCAAACACTCACATTTCTTAAACCCAAATCACGGTAAGCAAATTCCGCCATCTTTTTACCATGGGTTGCAGGAGAGGGGCGCAGAATGAATACATTGCTATGGTTCTCAACTAAATTACGATTGGGGCTAATCGGGATAATTTGCACCACATCATTGCTATCAGCCCAAGCTGAAATGACCCTAGAAGGGCGATTATAAATTTCCCCTACAACAATTTGCGGCTTCCATTCACTCAATTCTACTAACTGTGATGAAATCAACTCACTGTCTTTTTGGGTGTCGAACACTTTAAAAGTAATCTTTTTATGATTAGGATTTTGCGCATATTCCCCTATCGCATCTAACATTCCCTCATACAGCTCAATTGCCATGCGGCTTCTTTCTGGAAGATTTTGCATCGTGTCTGTTTGGTAAGGATCTACAAAAAAAGGCAACATTACTGCAACCTGAATCTCACTTTCTGCTAATTCCAAATCGGAAGGTTGGGTTGACATACCGCGTTTGGGGCCTGCATGGGAGGCATAATGCGGAATTTGGAGCATAATATCTAAGAAAGGGCTATTTTCTCCCCCTTCTGCAAGGTGCTTATCGTAAAATTTGCGTGCATCAAATCGCCCTATTTGTGTAAGTTTATGATAACAAATTGCTTCTAAGGTCTCTTGCTTAAACCTTTCATTTTCTGTATAATAGTAGTAAATTGCAGTAACATTCCAAGGTAGAACATGATAAATATATTGAAATATGGCAGCTTCGCTTTTCATTCGCAGCGAATCATCTACCCAAGAAGAGCGAAGTTCGTACAACATTTTTAAGCCTTGAAACTGCTTTTCAACCCTATCCTCCTCATCAATATATAACAAGGCTTTATGATAAAAGGCATCGTAATAATAGCGAGAAAGGGGATATTGTTCTAAAAGTCCGTCAAAATGACGAGCCGCTAAGGATTTATCTCCTTTATAATAAGCTGCCACGCCTGCTAAATACAAACAGGTGGTTGTCAATTGGTTATAAGGGCGTTGCAAGGCAGTTTCAAACATGGTACTTGCATTTTGAAAATCATTTTGAGAAAGGTATTTTTTCCCTTGTTCAAGCTGATGGCTTGCAAGATAATCAGTAGGAATATGTGCCTGCCCTAACACAATACAAAATAGGTTTACCCAAACGAGTAAGAGGAGTCGAACTTTCATGATTTGAGAGGTAATGGTGGTTGAGTTACCCAAATTAATAAGAGATGGCTTGAATCGGAATATTCACCGAAAATTTAAGTAAAGTTAGAAAATTTTTCGCAAAAAAACAAATTTTTGTCATCCCTGTCTTGCTAGGAAAGAAAATCGCAACTTATAGCACCTGTCCTTGCATCTCTTTGGGGTAACCTACTTACTAAAACCTAACCTTTTTAAACACGCGAATGTCGTAACTGATTTCTTCATCGTATTTAATTTTAGAAAACTTGTCATAACAAAAGCTCAATACCTGTTTACGTTTTTCTTCGCAATATATATCGCCTAATATTTCTAATTCTGCTAACCGCATCTTAGCGAGTGAGCTGTTGGATATACAACCTGCTGTGTTTAACTTATCACTCGAACCATAACAAGTATCTAACAGTACTTCTGGGCTATGAATGATATTTAGTAATAGCGATTTATTCCAAATATTAGAAAAAAATAACTCTCGATGGGAAAAGTGTTTGTAGGAAGATCCTCCATAATACGCATCAAATGCACTTGTTTTATTGTTAACATCGTAATCATACATTTCTAAAAATGGGTAGCAATGTTCCCATTTCCCTTCATTTAAAGTGATAATCCCCTTTACAAAGTCTCCTCCCTCAGCAGCATAAAATACATCATAATCAAACAAACGCCAATACCTAGTTGTATCATAATAGTAAGGATCTGTTAAAATGTAACTTGGATACTTTACCATTACGCTAGCCCAAAGAGAATCTTCAGCCAAGGGTTGTGTTATCATGTGTGTATGAAATAACCCATTTAATGCAAAAAATAAAATAATAACGAAGAGTTTTCTTGACATAATATTGCGTTTTTTATAATTATCTAGTCCTACTAAATTTGGTTTGTAAAAATACCAAATTTCTCCTTTTTCGCCAAAGGCAATTCAAAATTATCATCCTATAAAGCAGGTTGCAACTTTTCTTTGCTCTCTTTCTCCAAAGCTCATTCTTTTTGCTTAATATTGTCCTTAAAATGAATTGAAAATGAAAAATATTTTACCCCTGCTCGCGGGACCTGTTGCTGCTTTGTTGTTTGCTTCTTTTGTTACCTTAGATGCGCAAAATGTTATGGCTTCGCGCATGGCTGCTATCACGATTTGGATAGCGATTTGGTGGTTGCTTGAAGTTGTGGATATTGGGGTAAGTGCTTTGCTTCCGCTTATTTTATTGCCTGTTTGCGGCATTTTAGATGCCAAAGCTACTGCCGCCCAATACATGGATTCTATTATTTTCTTGTTTTTAGGGGGATTTATTTTAGCACTTGCCCTCGAAAAATGGCAACTTCATCATCGAATTTCTTTGATGGTTTTGCAAAAAATTGGCGATAACCCCGCAAAAATATTAGCAGGCATGATGTTAACCGCTTATTTTTTATCTGCATGGATGTCAAATACTGCCACAACCTTGATGCTTTACCCTGCCGTATTAGCGGTTTATCAGCACGTAAAAACCGTTTCTAATAAACCTTCTATTGGCGTTGCCATCGCTTTGTTGTTGGGATTAGCGTATGCCGCTTCGATTGGGGGAATGGCAACTTTAGTCGGAACTCCTACGAACATGATATTTTACAGCTTTTATTCCAAAAATATTGACGGTGGCGATGCACTTACTTTTTTTACCTGGAGCAAATATGGCGTACCCGTTTCTATGTTAATGTTAATCTTTTGTTATGCAGTGTTGCGCTTTTTTTACATCCGAAAAGAGGATAACATCGCTTTTGATAAAAGTTATTTTGCAGATGCTTACAAACGCTTGGGCGAATGGTCGCTGCCCCAAAAAATAGTGTTGGCGGTTTTTTCTATTACGGCAATGCTTTGGCTCACAAGAGCCGACATTGATTTGGGCTACGTGAAGATGCAAGGCTGGTCAAACCTTTTTGCTAATCCTAAGATTGTTGATGATAGCACTGTAGCCATTTTTATGGCATTCTTGCTGTTTTTTATTCCTGTAAAATCGAAGCAAGCTGAAAAAGAAGGAGAACAAACTACTTTAATGACTTGGGAAGATGCGCAAAAAATCCCATTGAACATCTTGCTTTTATTTGGGGCAGGCTTTGCTTTGGGCAAAGGATTTGAAGTTTCAGGTTTAAGCGAATGGCTTGCTAACATTTTGAAAAGCCTTAATGGTTTATCTCCCACAATGATGGTACTCGTTATTTGTGTGGTAATTTGTATCATCAGTGAGTTTGCTTCTAATGTAGCGAGCATCCAACTTGCCTTGCCAATTTTGCTCGTTTTGTGCAAATCTTTGGACATTCCACCCCTCGTTTTGATGATTCCTGCCACCCTAGCAGCTTCTTTGGGTTTTATGCTTCCCGTTGCTACTGCGCCCAATACGATTGTTTTTAGTTCCCAACTCATTCCTGTAAAAGCGATGCTGCGTGCAGGTTTTTGGCTTGATGTTGTGGGAATTATCATCATTACGTTAATTGCGAGTTAATCCACAAACTACTATTACAAATGACTTAATTTCAATTACTTATATTGAATTATTTTCAAGCATTTACCCTAAAATTTGGTAAAAAAAGAAAACCTTTGTAACTTTGCACTGTTTTTGGTACATTCGCTTTTTAGAAGGAGTTGTGAACATAAATATAAGATAAAACTTCACGCTTATTCAAAAAAAGGCGCAAGCAGCCAACCTTTTGGCTAAATTGTACGAATAATACATATAGACGCTCTTTTCAACAAGAGACAGTTTGAAATGAACTTCATTTTGAACTACACAATTAACTATTTATAATATTCAAAATATGCGTAACTACGTTGTTTATTTTCTAGGTCTTTTTACCTTTATGATGCTTTTTACCCAAAATGCTACGGCTCAAACCGTTCAAGGTGATGAAAAAGCCATCAAAATTCTAAATGCTTCTAAATCTAAATTTGAAACCATGGGCGATTTTACCGCTAGTTTCAAATACTCTCTAGCTGGTGCAACGCAAAGTGCTGCAAAAGCCACCAAGCAAGGGAAAATCAAATATAAAAAAGGGAAATTTCGCATCACTTTGCCCGACCAAGAAATGTTCTGTAACAAGAAAAAAATCTGGGTGTATATGAAATCTGACAATGAAGTGAATGTTTCTCATTATGGCGGCGGAGATGCTGGCATTGACATTGAGGCTATCTTCAAAAGCTATCAAAATGGGGCAAAAGCAGCTTATTCAGGGCAAGAAAATATCAACGGAATGGCTTGCCACCGCATTGATTTGGCTTCTACCAATAAAAAACTGGACTACAACCAAGCTAAATTGTGGATTAATACAAAAACAAATTTCTTGGAAAAAGTTACCCTTGTTGACCGTCGCCAAACGCAAACTACTTATGAATTTTCTAATGTGAAAATGAACAATGGTTTGTCTGATAAAGAGTTTGAGTTTAATGCTGCGGCTTATCCCAAAGTAAAAGTATATGACGAAACGAAATAACACGAGGGAAGTAGGATAAAATAAAGTACTTATCTCTTTTCCTCTATCCACAAAAAACGGCATTTGTTTTACGGCAAATGCCGTTTTTTGTGCCTAAATTTGTAATAAATCACACGAATCATTTGCAGATTCGTTTTTTTT
>JBJXHA010000291.1:0-23660 GCA_046160275.1 Bacteroidia bacterium
CATTTCTAATTTCTCTTTTACAGCATACAACACCTTCTCAGGCACTAAATTCGGCAAATGCAAAGTGCAAACCGTCATTTCACCTAAAGTTGATTGTACTTCAATTTCCCCATTTAATTTATCCAACACTTCTCGAATAATATATAAACCCAAGCCTGAGCCCACACTTTTGATATTTGCACGATAAAACATATCAAAAATATTGGGCAAATGTGCTTCATCAACTCCCAAGCCATTGTCTTGAATGATGATTTTTGCCTCTTTTTCGTTTACCTCCACTTTTATTTCTACAAATGACCTTGGCTTTAACGCATCTTGGTATTGTAAAGCATTGGCAATGAGGTTGTTTAGAATAATTTTAAGACGAAAATTATCGCTGTAAAAAGGAATGTTTTGCGTTATATTCACTTTTCGTTGTATTTTCCCATAAGGGTCTTTATAGGCATTAAAATCAAATACTTCTGCTAAAAGTTGCTCAAAAGACACCTCTCCAATTTGCAACTCCATGCGCGAATTGCGCGAATATTGCAAAATGTCATGAATCAAAATGTCTAATTTTTTTAAACTCGTCTCTTGTAAGGTCAGGTAAAAATTGAATGTATCCTCACCTTCTTTGCTACAAATATCTACTAAGCCTAATGCCGAAACCAAAGGCGCACGCAAATCATGGGAAACACGATACACAAACTGGTCTAAATCTTGGTGATTTTTATGTAATTCTGCGTAACGCTGCGCAAGTTGCCCCTCCGATTCTCGGAGTTTTTCCTCTTCTACCCGCGCATCTGTTATTTTAATATAAGAAGTGACGATAATTTCTGTAAACATTCCAATATATATCATCCGTAAAAGGTTTCTAAGAAAGGGGTACGGTAAAATTTCTTCCTTATAAAAAGAGAAATCTAGGGCATACAAAATCATGAGAAAAAACAAGGTAAGTAAAGCAATGCCTAACGTTTCTTTTTTATGTTCGAATCCATTTAAGAAAGTAGTAATCATTCCTGTCATTAATAACACAATGTAAATAGAGTTTTGGTGGCCATATACACCACAAAATAAAAAAGAAATAAAGAGGTTAGCAAAAAGGTGAACATATTTAGCCAAACGATGATAGCTAAAATGATTGCATAACAACGGAAAAGTGTAGGAGATAGCCCCAAAATATAAGATTTCAATATGCTTATTGGACAGAAAATACCCAATTCCAGCAAACATTATGATAAGCATTAGCAAATTAACGAGGCTAATTCGGTTAATGGTGCGCACTTGATGTTGGAGCGAAAAGGGATAATTTGTTCTAACCCCTATGTTAAGAAGGATTTGAATATATTTGGTTATGGTTTGAATTGGCATCATAAGAAGGTGATTTAACATAAAGGCGATTGTTTGGTATTAGTTGTTTTTTGTGTTTTCTTTGGCGGCAATTTTTTCTAAGGGGGGAAGGACTTGGGCAGAAACATTCGGCAAATGAAATAGAAAAACAGAGCCTTCTTTCAAAATGGATTTTACTTTGATTTTTCCTCCTAATATCTTAATTGCTTCATTTACAATGTATAACCCTAAGCCTGAACCTACACTTTGGGTATGTGCGCGATAAAACATATCAAAAATTTGGGGCAAATGTGCATCTGATATTCCGATTCCATTGTCTTTGACCTCAAACTGCGCCTTTTCTTTTGTTACACGAATGACTACTTTTACAAAAGGTGGGTTTGCTTGCGGATTATGGTAGCGGATAGAATTTCCGATGAGATTGGCGAGAATAATTTGTAAACGAAATTTATCTGAATAAAAAGGAATAGGGCAAATAATATCAGAAGTAAGTTGTATATTTAGGTGTGTATGCTCAAAACGCAGGCTCTCAAAAATTTCTTGCACCATGGCGTTCAAGTCAATTTGCGTAATTTGAGCAGATAAATTCACATTTTGGGAATAAAGTAAAATGTCTTGTATGAAGTTATCAAGCTTTTTTAGGCTTTTTTCTTGTAAATTAAAGTATATCTGCCGATTGTTTGCATCTTTTCTACACAAGTCTATTAATCCTAAGGCTGAAGCTAAGGGGGAGCGCAAATCGTGGGACACGCTGTAAATAAATCTATCCAATTCTTGGTTTGTTTTTTCTAATTCTTCCAATTTTTGATGTAATAAATTTTCCGATTTCAACAGACTTTTCGTGGTTTTTTGAGAGGTATTTACAAATTGAAAGGAAACCATGCATAACAAGGACACAATTAACAAAACAAAAACATTTTGAAAATCTGGAATCTTATCTTCCGTAACAAAAACAATATCATAAAAAGAAGAATCAATTGCCCAAAGTAAGGCAAAAAACAGCCCTGTCAAGATAGACAAAAAGGTTACGCCCCTTATGTTCATCGCTTTTCGAATCACCACTGTATAAAGCATCGCCATGGCAAATACATAATGTAAATCCATGTTTTTGCCAAAAGTTGCTACAATCGAAAAGCCAACCAGTAAATGAGTAAGTGATTGTAAATGAGAGGCATAACGTCTATATCCAGCGTAACTCGCTAACAAAATAATGAGCTTAGAGAAAATAGCTAACTGAATAGGTAGGATATGCTTTGTGGGCATAATGAAGTACAGGGGTAAACAACCCAAGCTCAAAAAAAGCGTAATTAACACCGCAAGACGATTGTGCCAATGTGTTTCAATCGCTACTTTGGGCGGGTCATTCGCTTGAATACCTAAGTGATACAAGGTGTCGAGAAATGCAACAAGGTTTGGCATATTACCTGAAAATTCGCAAAATAGGGGAATGATGTCTTACAAAGTTAAAGAAAAAATACTCCAACCTCAATGCGCAAATTAGGTTTCTTTTGTTTTTGTTGAAAAATTAATTCCCCTTTTATTCTCATCTCGCGCTCAAAACGCTGTCCCAATCTTTCCAAACGGCTTCAATGCCTTGTGCTTGGAGCATTGCTACAATTTGTGCAGGGCTGCGCTCGTCTGAAATTTCAAATTGCTCTAGCGAATCTTTGTCGCTTGCGTAGCCACCAGGGTTGGTTTTTGAGCCTGCACTCATGGAGGTAATACCTAAATTTATAATGTTATTTCGAAATTTTTCACTTTCTCTTGTCGAAATGGATAATTCTACTTCCTCATCTAACAAACGATAAGCGCAAATCAACTGCGTCAATTCCTTGTCTGTCATGTCGGAATGAAGCCCAATATGTCCTTCACAAGAGCGAAGGCGCGGAAAAGAAATGCTATATTTGGTTTGCCAAAAAGTCCGCTCTAAATAGCGCAAATGTAGGGCGCAAAAAAAGCTATCGGTGCGCCAATTTTCTAAGCCCAACAGCACCCCCAAACCCATTTTATGCACACTTGCTCGCCCCAATCGCTCAGGGGTTTCAAGGCGGTATTGAAAATTCGATTTTTTCCCTTTGGGATGATGTTTTTTGTATTCTGCTTGGTGATAAGTTTCTTGATAAACGAGTACGGTATTCAGCCCTAATGGAATAAGTGCTTCATATTCAGTTTGTTCCAAAGGTTGAACTTCGATGCTAATGTGTGAAAAATGAGGTTGCAACCAACGCAAGGCATTTTTAAAATAATCCATGCCCACCGTTTTATTCGCCTCGCCTGTTACCAACAAAATATGCGAAAATCCCATCGCTTTAATCACCTGCGCGTCTTTCAAAATTTGCTTTTCTGTCAAAGTTACGCGCCGAATGCCATTGTCCAAACTAAAGCCGCAGTAAGTACAAATATTTTGACATTCATTCGACAAATACATGGGAACATACATTTGCATGGTGTTTCCAAACCTTTTTCGCGTCAATTGGTGGCTCATTTCTGCCATTTCGGGCAAATAAGCGGCGGCAGCAGGCGAAATTAAGGCTTTAAAATCTTCTAAATCACGCTTAGGTTTTGCCAATGCGCGCTCCACCTCTGCCGCAGTTTTTGCGTAAATGCTTGCCTCTACCGCAGCCCAATCATAACTAGAAAATACTTCTGAAAATGTTGGCATATTGAATAATATCAGGCTGCAAAGTTACGAAAAAAGTGGCAATTACGGGATTCGTTTTTCCTTTAAGTATAAGGGAGTAAAAAAACTAAGAAAGCGATTTGTGATTAAATTATTGATAATCAGTTTTTTATTCGCTGTTCACTATTCATTTTTCACTATTCTCTGTTTTCAAGATGCAGAAGATAAAGGCGCACATTAGACACAAATCAATGATACCGCCAAGCAAAAGGCTAGGGGAGATGCTTTTGAAAAAATGATAATACACAGTCAAAAAACCAAAACCTGCTTTTTCTAATACCGTTCCGAACATAATAGCGCGGTATCTTTTAGGGTCTTGCGCAATCAAAAAGAAGGTAATTTGCCAAGCAATTGCCAACCAATTAAAAGCATAAAAAAACTCGGTATGATTTAAGGCAGGCGGCGCGTCTGTCGCTATCATTCCTTCTCCTACAAATAATTGAGGAATCAAAACAAGCAAGCCATAAATGCCTGCACCGATGTAAATACGTTTGACAATTTTTTCCATATTTAACGAGATAAGAAAGGTACAATAAAAAACGTCTCAATATTACACTTTATCTTCTGTTCAGACAAAAAAAACACCCAAAATAATTCCCATCATTTTGAGTGCTGTTTGTTTATCTCACATTTAATTTACTTGTTGTTGTTTCGCTTGTTACGAGGTGCTGTTAATAAGAATAGAAAAGGCATTATAATGTTTTCTCCAATGTTATGGCAAAGTTCAAGGAATTTTTCGCTTTATAAGGGTAGAAATGTGCCAAAAAGGTAGAATTATGTTGCATTTTGAGGGGATACGTAAAAAAAATGTCATTTAAGGTCGAGTTGTTGAGCATAAGCGGCAATGACTTCATCTAATAATGCCATCATTTTCCTCTTCTTAAAAATAGGAACTTCCAAACCTGCATTAGTATAGTTTTGGTAAATCTTTAACAGGCGGTTTGTAAAATGTAAGCCTTCTTGTTAAGGGAATAGCAAATTCCTGTAAAAAACTAAAAAAAAGTGTATTTTTTGAAAACAATAGTAATTTTTTTTGCAATTACAAAAAGTATTCCTAATTTTGTTGCGAGATTTGGAAAGATTGCGGGGATTTTATCATCATTAAAACTTAATACAAAATGGCTAGAACGAGTACTTACCTCAATTTTCCTCGACAAACGGAGGAGGCTTTTCTTTTTTATCAATCCGTTTTTGGCGGTGAATTTAGAGACGGCATTAACCGATTTAGGGATATGCCTCCTATGGAAGGGCTACCTGAAATGCCCGAAGAAGACAAAAACTTGGTGATGCACATTGAATTAGAGATTTTGGGCGGACATATTTTAATGGCATCAGACGCGCCTGAAAGCATGGGCTTTAATATCAATTTTGGTAATAATGTTCACATTAATTTAGAAACTGATACAAAAGCGCATACAGAAGAACTATTTGCGAAACTTTCGGCAGGAGGAACAGTAGAAATGGAGTTGCAAGATATGTTTTGGGGGGCATACTTTGGAAGTTGTAGAGATAAATTTGGCGTTCAATGGATGTTTAATTATACCCAAAAATAACTAAAAATATGCTTATCAAAACCTATCAAATCGACATTCACGCTGATAAAGCGACCGTTTGGTTCTGCCTTTGGGACGATTTTCATTATCGTGCTTGGACTTCTGTATTCTGCGAAGGTTCTCATGCAATTACCGATAATTGGCAACAAGGAAGCAAAGTGCATTTTCTTGACTCAAACGGAAGTGGAATGTATAGTACGGTAACGGAAAATGTTGCCCTAGAAAAAATGTATTTTAGGCATCATGGAACTATTAAGAACTACGAAGAGCAGGAGATAGATGCCGAAACGCAAAAATGGACAGGCGGGCGAGAGAATTATACCTTGACGGAAGTCAATGGAATTACGACTGTTTCTGTAGAAATAGACGTGTACGAAGACTATTTGAGCTTTTTTGAGGAGAATTTTCCCAATGCTTTATTAAAAGTGAAGGCTTTGGCAGAAGATTTTCACATTACCGTGCAAACAGAAATTGATGCGCCTTTGGCTGTTGTATGGGAAAAATGGACACAGCCAGAACATATTACGAAATGGTGTTATGCCAACGAAGCGTGGCACGCACCTCATGCAACAAATAATTTGCGAGTGGGTGGGAAATTTACCACAAGAATGGAAGCAAAAGACAGAAGCATGGGCTTTGATTTCGAAGGAATTTATACCCAAGTATCACAAAACCAATACCTTGAGTATGAAATGGCAGACGGTAGAAAAGTGAAAATCACTTTTGCAGAACGTGAGGGAAAAGTTCATATCCTAGAAAGTTTTCATGCCGAAAGGGAAAATAGTTTTGAATTGCAACGAGACGGCTGGCAGGCGATTTTGACAAATTTTAAAAACTATGTAATACATTAAGTGAAAATAGTAAAGTAAGTTGTTCCTGCTATATTCCCGAGCGAGCAATGCGCGTTAGTGCCGCCTATATGCGAATGACGAAACTAGATATCGAAATTTTGCAGAAGGCGTAGGTGAAAACCGTTAAACAAGTTTAAAGTATTTGCCAAACTCGGCTGCATCTTTTATCTTTGTAAGCTACAACTAATAACTGAACTTATTAGTTGTAGTTTACTTATTTATATCATGTAACGCGTAAAAATATGAAAATTAAAATGGTGGATACTGTAACGCAGTATCATGCAATAGAGGCAGAGGTGAAAACGGCAATACATCAATTGTTGGAGGAAGGGACTTATATTGGGGGAGCGGCTGTAAAAGGTTTTGAGCAGGCACTTGCGCAGGAATTGGGGGTAAAGCACGTAATTGCTTGTGCAAATGGAACTGATGCTTTGCAAATTGCCTTGATGGCACTGGGCTTAGAGCCTGGCGATGAAGTGATTACCCCAACCTTTACTTATGTGGCTACGGTAGAAGTCGTTGCCTTGTTGAAGTTGCGCCCTGTGTTTGTGGAGGTGAATCCCCTCACATTTAACATGGATGCCGAAGATTTGGAGCGAAAAATTACCCCTAAAACAAAGGCAATTATCCCTGTGCATTTATACGGGCAGCCTGCCGACATGGAGGCGATTTTGGAGGTGGCAAATCGTCATCAAATTCCTGTTGTCGAGGATTGTGCGCAAGCAATTGGCTCAACTTATACCTTTTCTAAGGGGGAAACGAAAACTACAGGGGGAATTGGCACGATAGGTTGCACTTCTTTTTATCCTAGCAAAAATTTAGGTGCTTATGGCGATGGCGGTGCCATTATGACGAATGACGATAGGCTAGGGGAGTACCTACGTATGATTTGCAATCATGGGCAAAGAGTAAAGTATTTTCATGACACAATTGGCGTGAATAGTCGTTTGGATAGTTTGCAAGCAGCGATTTTAGCCATTAAATTGAAGCACTTAAAGGAGTATAATGAAAGGCGGAGATGGGCGGCAAGTCAATATGATGCTTTGTTGGCTGGCAATGAAAATATCCTTTTACCTACCTCACTGCAAAATGTTCACCACGTTTTTCATCAATATACCTTGCGCATTTTAGCAGGCAGAGAAAAAAGAGATGCTTTGAAAGATGCTTTGGCAAAAGTGGGAATCCCTTCAATGATTTATTATCCTTTGGCTTGTCATTTACAAAATGCATATACTTGTTACGGCTATAAGGCGGGCGACTTCCCCTTATCTGAACAGCTAACAAACGAGGTAATTAGTTTACCAATGCACTCAGAACTTACATCAGAGCAGTTGCAATACATTGCCGAAAATGTGCTGAACTTGTTATAAATCTAACATATAAAGCAATTTTTAATACCATTTCTTGATTTGCGAAACGCAGGTCAAGAAATGTTTTTTTTGTAAAAAATCATCTTCGTATAATATTATCAAAACTCAACTTGAACTATTATTAAATATTTTTCCAAAATAATAGTACTAATTTGGAAGTTATGAAAATATATCTTACATTTGTAATCTCAAAAGAAATAAAGAAAATATTACATAACAAGCAAAAGGAGAGAAGAACAAGTAATAGCTCGTTGAGTGCGCTCTTCCGAAAAATAAAACAAAATATGTACACAAATTTTTAGGATAAAAAACAAGAATTATAACATACAATAGTCAGGTCAGGGGTAGAAAAACGGAATTTAGTTATATTTGAAATGGAAATATACTACATTCGTATTTAATTTCTGTTTTTTTGATAATCATGAATTTAATTGGTTTATTATGAATTGATTATATTTAAAACCCCCTTCTTGTTAACTGATATTGAAATATATATTTATCGAATTAAAACATACTTTTTTCTGTTATATGAAAAAAAACAGTAAAAAATTTGCAATTTTGTGAATTATCCCCTATTATTGTAGTGAATTATGCGAAAAATCTTACATTGATACAAAGTAAAATTATTTTGGGTTGAAAATTTCAATCTTCGTATATATAAAAAAATAATCAATTAACGCTAACCCGTCTGATATTTCAGGCTTCAACCATTAAACAATGAGTAACAGCATGAATCTTTTTTCCAACGCTTCATCTGTTTTAGGATGTAAAGGTTCTTCTCTCTTTGAAACAAAGAGAAAGTCGTCCTACACACAAACGGGCTTCTCTACATTTTCGTTCATGAAAAGCCCATGGCTAGTCTTGTTCACGTTTCTTATCGTCTCATCTACTCAAACACTTTTCGCACAATGCGACAATGTTACCGATGCTGGGGTGATTGCCTATCCTGAAACAGAGTGCGGCATTTCTTATGACCCTGCACTCATCCAAAGCATTTCAGATCCTATCGGAGGAACAGGTGCTTTAGAAATTACTTGGCTAGAAACCACAGACCCCACAACAGTTGCGGGTAATACAAGTAATTATACAGTCATTTCAGGGGCAACAGGACTAACCTACAATCCTCCAACGATTACGCAAACTACTTGGTATCAACGCCGTGCAAAACGTGCGGGCTGTACCTCTTGGCTGACCACGGCTTGGCTTATCAAAGAATTAAAATCTAAGCCTAATGCCACTATTTCACAAAAGCCGCCTAGCCCATGTGTGGGCATACCCCAAACTTGGGAGGCTGCCGATGCGGGACCTGGTGCTACTTACACTTGGGATTTTGGCGCGAATGCTACCCCCCAATTTGCCTATACACGCATCGCCTCTGTTACTTATTCGGTTGCGGGTTTAGTTACACCACTATTAACGGTTGAGTTGAATGGTTGTGATGCCATTACAACAGATTACGTGTTTGTCGTGGATTCTCCTACGGCAAGTATTTCTCCTTCGGGAAATGTCAACTTTTGTTCAGGGGCAAGCCCTGTAATGCTTAGTGCAAACACAGGTGCGGGTTTATCTTATCAATGGTTTTTTAATAATAATCCGATAGTTTTTGCAACGAATAGTACTTATTCTGCTACACAAGCAGGTGATTATTATGTACAAGTTTTTAATGCAAATGGTTGTTCAGCAAATTCTTCTGTAACTACCCTTGCTTGTCCTTGTGATAATTTCATAAGTGGCGGTACTATTGCGGCAAACGAATGGGTATGTGGTTCTACTTTCGATCCTTCTTTAATTACCAGTGTAGTTGACCCTTCGGGGGGAAGCGGAACAGCGAATTATATGTGGATTTCTACTACTGACTCTGCGATTGTAGCAGGAGGCATTGGTGGAGTAACGATTATTCCTAATACGAATAGCTTAACTTACGATCCTCCTACTATTACACAAACTACTTGGTTTAGGAGATGTGCTTTTCGTGCAGGTTGCTCAGTAGTGGTTGAATCAAATTGGGTAAAAAAAGAATTGAAACCCAATCCAATGGTTACGGCAACAGGCGGCGCGTTTTGTGTAGGTGATGCAATTTCCCTAAGTTCAAGCGTTACGGGTGGATCTACACCTTATGTATATAGTTGGGCTGGCCCAAACGCATTTACTTCCAATATTTCAAATCCTTCAATAACAAACAATGCAGCGGCTGCCGATAATGGCACCTATTCGCTGTTTGTATCAGATAATAACGGTTGTGCAGGAAGTGCTAATGCCTCAGTAAATGTTCGTTCTGTTTCAACGGGAACTTTCCCAAATAATTATCTAAATAATTGCGGAGCTTTTAATCCTGCACCTTTGGTAGAAGCAACTTCGCCTACTGTGTCTAACGGCATCGGGGGCGAAATTTTGGAATATCAATGGGAATATAGAATCGGAGCAAATCCTGCGCAAGCAATTGGCGGAACTGCGGGTACTTGGGCAGCTACAAACGCTTCCTATGACGCGCCTACAGGTTTGCCTGCCAGTGTAAGTTCAGGTGGATTGCTAACGGCAACTGTTGAACTAAGAAGAAATGTAAGAATCCAAACAGCAGGTGGCGGTTGTGCCGAAGTGCAAGGAAATTGGATTACCTTAGAAATCTTAGAACAACCTATTGCAAGTGCTAACAATGTACCAGCTTGTTCTAACCAAACAGCACAATTAACAGCGACTGCAAGTGTAAATGCACCCGCTACAATTACTGCTTATTCTTGGTCGGGTCCTAATGGTTTTACTGCTTTGGGACAAACGATCACTATTAATAATGTAAGTGCTGCCGATGCAGGAAATTATACAGTTACTGTCATTTCGGAACAAACAACCTTACAAAATACAACGGCAACTTGTTCTGCTACGGCAACACTTTCCCTTACTGTAAATCTTTCACCTTCTGCTACGGCTACTGCCGATGGCAATGCCAATAATTCTTATTGTGCAGGGCAGGCGATTAACTTACAAGCAACAGGAGGTGGAACGTATAGCTGGTCTGGTCCTAATAATTTTACCTCAACTTCAGCCAATCCAACAATTAACGCGAGCACAACTGCGGCAACGGGAACTTATAACGTTACGGTTACGGCAGCAAATGGTTGTACGGCTACAGCTTCTGTTCAAGTAAATGTTACAAATTGTCCCGGTTCTTCTATCGGAGATTTTGTATGGTTTGATGCAAATACAAATGGCATACAAGACGCGAATGAAATCGGATTTTCGGGAATTACAGTAACTTTGTACCAAGTAAATGGCAGCATTAATACACCAATTGCAACCACGATTACCAATGGTTATGGTTTTTATAATTTTACCAATTTATTACCTGGAACTTATGTGGTAGGTTTTGCATTGCCAGTGGATTTTACCTTCTCTGCAAAAGACCAAACAACTGACGGCTTAGACAGCGATGTGAATCCTTTCACTGGTTTGACAGATGCAATTACTTTGGCGGCAGGGCAAAATATCAACACGATTGATGCAGGTTTGTTCCCTTCGCAACCTGTAAAAGCTACTTTGGGTGATTTTGTCTTTTTAGATGCGAACTTAAACGGAACGCAAGACAATGGCGAAACAGGAGTTGCAAGCGTAACGGTTACCTTATATAATGGTCTAGGCAATCCTTTAGCTTCAACTGTTACCGATGGAAATGGTTATTATGCATTTACAAATTTAAGTGCAGGAACATACAGTGTAGGTTTTTCTTTGCCAACAGGCTATGTTTTTACTACGCAAGATGCAGGCGCAAATAGCATTTTTTCTGAACCTAAAGACAGTGATGCCAATCCAAATGATGGAAGAACGGCAAATGTTGTTTTGGCAGCAAATCAAAACTATTTAGACCTTGACGCAGGTTTAGTGCCAGCGCAAGCAAATACGGGTTCGATTGGCGATTTTGTGTGGTTTGATTTAAATAATAACGGATTACAAGAAACAGGAGAAATTGGTATCACAAATGTAACGGTTACTTTGTATGACAATACAAACACTGCAATTGCAACTACAACTACCAACACTTTTGGACAATATATTTTTAACAATGTAAATGCAGGAACTTATACCTTAAGTTTTTCTATTCCTTCAGGATTTGTTGCTGTTCCTCAAAATGCAGGAGCTGATAACATAGACAGTGATATTAACGCATTAGGATTTACTTCTCCTTTTGCTGTAAATGCAGGTCAGATAGTTGATTATCAAGATGCTGGCTTTGTTACTACAACTACTCCTAACTTAGGAGCAATAGGCAATTTTGTATGGTTTGACTTAAATATGAACGGTACGCAAGATGTAGGCGAACCTGGAGCGGCTGGGGTAACGGTTACTTTATATGATAACAATGCCGCACCCATTCAATCGACTACGACTAACGTTCAAGGGCAATATTTCTTCGTAAATCTTCCTTTTGCTACGTATTTTGTAGGATTTAGCAACTTGCCATCAGGCTATGTATTTACAAATCAAACGATTAATACAAGTAACGGTAGCGATGCAAATACTAGTACAGGTATTACACCTGCGACTGTGTTAAGCGCAGGTACACCACAAGACCTTAACTTAGATGCAGGTATCAAACCTCAACCTAGCAATAATGGATTAGGTTCAATTGGCGATTTTGTGTGGAACGACCTTAATCAAGATAATACACAAGACGCAGGCGAGCCTGGCGTAGGAAATGTTACCGTAGAATTGTTAAATGCAACTACAAATGCAGTACTTAGCACTACTACCACAACTTCTACGGGATATTATCTTTTCACAAATTTACCCGCAGGTGATTATGCTGTTCAATTTTCTGATTTGCCTACAGCTTTTGTATTCTCATTAGCAAATGTAGGAAATGATACAGAGGATAGCGATGCTGACCCACTTACAGGTAGAACAGGTACGATTTCTTTAGCAGCAGGTCAAGACAACTTAACCATAGATGCAGGGATTAACCTTAACGCAGGAGGAACAAATACTGCCATTATCGGTGATTTTGTATGGAATGATTTGAATAACAATGGTCGCCAAGATACAGGTGAACCTGGCGTTCGTGGGGTAACTGTTACCTTATATAATAGTGTCGGCACAGCGATTTCTTCTACTGTTACCGATGATACAGGTTTTTATTTGTTCTTTGGCGTATTAGGAGGTACTTACTCTGTTGGGTTTAGCAATTATCCTACGGGATTCTCGCTTGTTCCTAAAAATGCACCTGGTTCTACCAATACAAATGACAGCGATCCTAGCCCAGCTACAG
The DNA here is from genome assembly GCA_046160275.1 of Bacteroidia bacterium. Classification (GTDB taxonomy): domain Bacteria; phylum Bacteroidota; class Bacteroidia; order J057; family J057; genus JBJXHA01. Next base: position 13,041 of record JBJXHA010000291.1, read on the forward strand.
GTAGAACTGACGCTTTTTCTGTGGTAGCAAATCAAGCAAAAAATGACATTGATGCGGGACTTACCTCTTCGCAAGCAACGATTGGCGATTTTGTATGGAACGATACCAATAATAATGGTATTCAAGATGGAGGAGAAACAGGCGTTTCGGGGATAACCGTTACTTTATATGACAATAATAACAGTGCCGTTGCCTTTACTGTTACAAATGGCGCAGGAAATTATTTCTTCGTGAATGTAAACCCTGGAACTTATAGTGTAGGTTTTGCTAATTTACCAACAGGTTCTATCTTTACTACCCAAGATGTAAATACAGGTGCAGGTACTGATGCAAATGACAGCGATGTAAATCCTGCAACAGGAACAACTGCCGCTTTTACCGTAAATGCAGGTACGATTAATTATACAATAGATGCGGGTATTGTCCCAAGTCCAACAAGTTCTCTTTTTGGAGAGGTTTGGTTTGACATTAATAAAGACGGCTTACAAGGTTTGGGCGAACCCAAAGTTCCAGGTGTTACCGTTTCTTTGCTAGATAATAACAATAATGTAGTAAGTACTACGGTTTCAGGTGGAAACGGAGACTATGTGTTTAACAACATTGCGCCTGGTATTTATTCTGTTCGTTTTACTACTTTACCTCCAAATACAGGTTTCACTACGCCAAATGTAGGCGGAAATGATGCGATTGATAGCGATGTGAACCCAGCAACAGGTGTGAGTGCTAGCACTTACGCCGTAGCTGCTAACCAAAATGTAGAAGCTGCCGATGCAGGAATTACTCCTTTAACATCAAGCATTACAGGCTTAGTGTGGAATGATTTGTTGAATGAAGGGGTAAAAGCTGCGAATGAGCCAACCGTTGCAGGTATTACCGTTACTTTATATAATGCACTCGGACAACCTGTGGCAACTACCACAACAGACGCTTACGGTGTATATGTATTTAATAATGTATTACCTGGTAATTATTATGTAGGCTTCTCATTACCTGTGGGTTATCAATTTACTACGCCAAATGTAGGCAATGACTTAGATGATAGTGATGTGAATCCTGCTTCGGGCATTACCAACTTATATATAGTAACCGCAGGCGCAAACCTTACTGACATTGATGCGGGAATTTATTTCTTACCTGCACAAACGGCAAAATTAGGGGATTATGTATGGTATGATTTAAATAATAACGGTTCGCAAGATCCAACAGAGCAAGGCGTTTCAGATGTAACTGTTACTTTATATAGTGTCGTTGCTGGAAATGATACCCCAGTTGGTACAACCATTACTAATGGAAATGGCTACTACTTGTTCTTAAACTTGCCTGTAGGTGCTTACCGTGTAGGATTTAGCTTACCTGTAAATTATACCTTTACCACAGCAAATTCTGGTACTGATGACAAAGACAGTGATGTAGGTAACGATGGAAAAACGCAAACAGTATTCTTAAATGCAGGCGATAGCGATTTGACGCTTGATGCAGGGATTATTTTATGCCCACCTACTACGGGTTCTATCGGCGATTTTGCTTGGAATGACTTAAACCAAAATGGAATCCAAGATGCAGGCGAACCAGGATTGCCACAAGTTGTTGTAAATCTATTAGATACAAATGGAAATACAATTGCAACCACGACAACTGACGAATTTGGTTACTATGTATTTACAAATGTTCCCGCAGGAAATTATGCCCTCCAATTTATTGCCCCAACAGGCTATACATTAGGAACGCAAAACGCAGGTGGTGATGATGACAAAGACAGCGACCCCGATGCAACAACGGGAATAACTGCTTATTTCACATTGCCAGCAGGTGCACTCATCACTAACCAAGATGCCGCTTTCTACGAAGTAAATCCAGCAGGAACTTTGAGATTAGGCAATTTTGTATGGTATGACCTTGATGAAGATGGAATCCAAGATGCAAATGAAGAAGGCGTTGCTGGGGTAATTGTTACCTTATTAGATGCGTTTGAAAATCCGCTTCAAGCTACAGCAACTAATTCAGCTGGATTGTATGTTTTCGCAAACCTTGCTCCTGGTGATTATAAAGTAGCATTCGGCAACCTTCCAAACGGTTATCAATTCACAATTAAAGTGGGAAATGCTGCTTTGGGAAGCGATGTTGATCCGAACTTAGGAATTACCGATGTATTTACTTTAAGTGCTGACCGCGATGACATAGACGCAGGTATTGTACCTTCTTCTGGTCAACCAGGTGCTTCTTCTATTGGTAATTTTGTATGGAATGACTTGAATAACAATGGTATCCAAGAGGCAAACGAGCCAGGAATCGCAGGTATTACAGTTACACTTTATGCAGAAGATGGCACAAGCGTATTGGATATTACCTCGACTGATGGTTTGGGTTACTACATATTTAATGGACTTTCGGCAGGAAATTATGTGGTAGGTCTTTCTGATATACCTTTGGGATATTCAAATTCTCCCGTAAATCAAGGAGGAGATGATACCAAAGACAGCGATATTCAACCAATTACAAATAAAACCTTACCATTCTCTCTTGCTGATAACCAAGCAAATACGGACATTGATGCAGGTTTGTATAATCCATTTGCTACGGGTGCTATTGGTGATTTTGTGTGGAATGATGTAAATCAAAATGGCGTGCAAGAAAATAACGAAGCTGGCGTTTCAGGGGTAACTGTTACTTTAATTGACTTTAGTACAGGTTTGCCTTTGGGAACTACGGTAAGTGATGACAACGGTTTCTATTTATTTGTAGGAGTTCCAGCTGGAAATTATGTCTTGCAATTCAACAATATCCCCGCAGGTTTTGATTTCTCTACGCCAAATCAAGGAGGTGATGATACACAAGATAGTGATGTGGACAATAATGGATTTACCGCACCTTTCACTTTAACAGCAGGTCAGGTAAATACAACCTTAGATGCGGGTTTGCAATCTGTTCGTGCAGCCATTGGAAATTATGTGTGGTTTGATGCCAACAGAAATGGCGTGCAGGATTCGGGCGAAAATGGAATTGCAGGTGTAACAGTTAATTTATTAAGCGGAAATACCGTAGTTACTTCTACCATTACAGATGGTTTAGGTTTCTATTATTTCTCTAATGTGTTCACTGGAACTTATACCTTGCAATTTACCAATATTTCACCTTTGTTGGTATTTACACAAAAAGATGCAACCAATGACAATGAGGATAGTGATGCAAATGCAGATGGTAAAACAGACCCATTCACAGTAGCAGCAGGTACAATTAACTATTCTTATGATGCAGGTTTATTGTTCCCTCAAATTACTTCGATTCAAGGATATGTGTGGTTCGATACGGATGAAAATGGTTCACAAGTGCCAAATGCCAATGAAGACCCTGTCGCGGGTGTAACTGTTACTTTGTATGACAACAACGGCGATCCGATTGCCATTACTGTAACAGGCTCTGATGGTTTGTATCAATTTGATAACATTTTACCTGGTACTTATAGCGTAGGTTTCACTAACTTACCTAATGGAACTTCATTCACAACACAAAACGCCACAAATGACAACGATGACAGTGACGCAGATGTAACATCAGGTTTAACTGCTTCTTTCGTGGTAACAGGTGCAACTCCCGTAACTGATATTGACGCAGGGATTTTATTACCTAAAGGTTCTATCGGAAACTTTGTGTGGTTAGATACAGATGAAAATGGACAAGTGACTGGAAACGAAGTAGGGATAAATGGTGTAAGCGTTCAACTTTGGAGTGCAGGGGTAAATATGTTGATAGGAGATGGCGATGATGCGTTAATTACCACAACTACTACTGCAAATAATGGAAATGGTGATGCGGGATATTATTTGTTTAGTGGCTTAAATTCAGGCAATTACTATGTGAAATTTCCTTTGAATGTGAGTGCTTCTCAAAGCTTAACTATTTCAAATAATGCAGCAAATACAGACAATAATTCTGATGCAAACCTCTTTACTGGAAATTCAGGTTTGGTAATTATCAATGTATTAGGCAGCCCTGCTGACATCGATAACTTAACAATTGACGCGGGATATATTTCAAAACCAGCACTTTGCGTTTCGACTTCTACGGCACAAGATACTTTATCTTACAGCATTCCACTTTTAGGACAAAGTTTCCCTGCAACGGGGCTTTCTTTGACAATTCCTCAATTTGATGCTTCTTTGGGACAATTGAGTGCAGTAGAAATTCAGGTGAAAACGGCTGTGTACGGTCAATATACCATTGAAAATACCGCAAATACTCCTGCTTCTGTTACTTTAAATAAAGTAGGACAAGGTATTTTTACAGGGACAGGCTTCGGCCCAGGAGTAAATACACCCATGAACAGTTCTGAATTTTTGGGCGTGCTTTCTGCCGATGACGGTGTTCCAAATGCAGGTCCAGATTACAAAACAGGAGCAATTATTCCTGTTGAATCAACTACTTTTGTTTCTCCAAGTAATGTTGCTCCTTTCATTGGAACAGGTAGCTTAACTTACTTGGTAACAGTAAACGATGCTAGCAATTTTTCTGGATTGACAGGAACGAGTGCCTTTGATGCTAACGCAAATGTAGAAATTTCGGTACGCTACATCTTCTGCCGCCCACTTTCTACCTTGATTGGAGATTACGTGTGGAATGATACCAACAAAGATGGAATCCAAGATAGCGGAGAATTAGGCATTTCAGGGGTAACAGTTACCTTATATGACAGTGTAAATCGTATCGTTTCGACTACGCAAACAGACGCTTTCGGAAAATATAAATTTGAAGGCGTGGCAGCAGGCAAATATGCGGTAGGCATTACTCCTCCAGCAGATTATGTGATTACCTTGCAAGACCAAGGCGCAGATGATGCAAAAGACAGTGATTTAGATCCTGTTTCTCGCAAAACTGCCTTGTTTACCCTTGCAATTGGAGATACCATTTTGACAATAGACGCAGGTGTTTATTTGGCACAACCTACGACCGCTTCTTTGGGGGATTATATATGGTATGATGAAGATAACAATGGTTTGCAAGATGCGGGTGAAGACGGAATTAGTGATGTAGCCGTAAAATTAATCAATGCAACAACCAATGATTTGATTGCCACTACCTTAACAAATACCGAAGGGCTTTACTATTTCAACGGACTTACGCCAGGCAATTATTACATCAATGTTACCTTGCCTGTGGGTTATACCTACACACAATACAATCAAGGTACTGATGACGTAGATAGCGATTTGAACCCAAGTACAGGAAATTCTGATGTATTGACTTTGGCGGCAGGCGATAATCTACTTACCTTAGATGGTGGCTTGGTGATTGCTAACGATACAACTGCAAGCTTAGGCGATAGGGTTTGGTATGATACTAATACTGATGGGCTGCAAGATGCAGGCGAGTTAGGGCTTGCAGGAGTGGAAGTTACTTTATTAGATGTAAATAATGTGCCACTGCAAACTACTTTCACAGATGCATTTGGATATTATAGCTTTACCAATTTAGCTCCAAATCGTTACAGAATTAGAGTTGGCGCACCTTTTGGCTATGTTGTAACTGCACAAAACACAGGTTTTGACGAAAATTTGGACAGCGATATCGATGTTACGGGGCTTTCTGATTTGATTGTATTGAACGAAAATGACCGTAACTTGACCTTAGATGCAGGGATTTATGAAACAACTCCTGCGGGAACGGCAGCTATCGGTGATTTTGTGTGGCTTGATTCAAATAAAGATGGCGTACAAGATGTAACAGAAGTAGGCTTTGCGGGAATTATTGTTACCTTAATTGATAATAATACAAACAATGAACTCGCAAATACAACTTCCGATGCAAATGGTTTCTATCAATTCCTTAACCTAGCCGCAGGTGATTATCGTGTGAGGTTCTCAAATTTACCTCCCGCTACGCAATTCACTGCAAAAGGTGGAGGAACTACCTCAACCGACAATGATGCTGACCCAGCTACAGGACTTTCAGGCATTATTAACTTAAGTGTAGGCGAATACGATGCTACAATAGACGCGGGAATTGTACGCAATGAAGCATCAAATGCAACTGCAAGTTTAGGAAATTATGTGTGGGAAGATTTGAACAATGACGGATTACAAGGAGCAGACGAACCTGGTGTTGGTGGCGTAAGAGCAGTACTTTATAATATTGGTGGAACGTCTTTGGCTACTACTACTACCGATGCAGCAGGAAAATACATTTTCAATGGCTTGCAAGCAGGTTTATATTATGTGATTTTTGAGAACTTGCCATTAGGATATAATTTTGTTACCAATGACCAAGGAGCAGATGACGAAGTTGATAGCGATGCCGATGCTTTGACAGGACAAACCTTAGCAATTTCTTTGGCGGCAGGCGAAAACAACATGAGCATAGATGCAGGTATTTTTAATCCAGCAGCTTTGGGTTCTATCGGCGATTTCGTTTGGAATGACAGAAATGGAAATGGTATCCAAGAGCCTTTATTAGATGAGGTAGGTTTCCCTGGCATTTCTGTAACACTTTATAATAATTTAGGGCAATCGATTCGCTCAACTGTAACCGATGACTTAGGTGGCTATTTGTTCAATGGACTTCCCGCAGGAACTTACAGCGTAGGTTTTGGCAATTTGCCAGCAGGTTTCCAATTCACACAAAAAGACCAAACTAACGACAACGAGGACAGCGATGTTAATCCAAGCGGAATTACTTCTCCTTTTGCATTGGCAAATGGACAAAACAGAACCGACATTGACGCAGGTATTTTCTCTACTGCTACCGCAGCTATCGGAAATCGTGTGTGGATTGATAGCAACGAAAACGGAATCCAAGATGCAGGAGAAAGAGGTATTTCAGGTATCAATGTAATATTGCTTGACAATAGCGGCTCACCAATCAGTTCTGCAATTACCAATGACCTAGGCGAATACTATTTCTTGAACATCGCACCTAGTACTTATGTTTTGAGATTCACAGATTTACCTGTAGGAACAGTATTTACACGTCAAGATGCAGGCGCAGATGATGCAGACAGCGATGTGAATCCAACAACAGGCGAAACGGATCCTTTTACAGTAAGTTTTGGTGATGTAAACTACACCTTTGATGCAGGAATTTTCGCGCCACAACGCGGTGCTTTGACAGGCTTAGTTTGGTATGACAAAAACAAAGACGGTATCAGAGATGCAAACGAGGTACTTGTACCGGGTGTAACGGTGAATCTTATCCAAAATGGAGTAGTTGTAAGTGTGGCAGTTACAGGCGCAGATGGGGTGTATAACTTTACAAACCTCCCTGCTGGAAACTATACCGTTCAATTTACAACCTTACCTAATGGTTCTGACTTTACCCTAGCAAATCAAGGTGCTGACGATGATAGAGATAGCGATGTAGATGATTTGGTAAATGGTTTTGTTTCGACTCCAGTTACGGTTTTAAGTAGTGTTTTGAATGATGGACCTGATGCAGGTATTACAATTCCTGCTACTTTGGGTGGTTTGACTTGGTTTGATGCAAATGCAAATGGAATCAGAGATGCCAACGAAAATCCACAAGTGAATGTGCTTGTTACCTTATATCAAATCATTGCAGGTAATCCTACACAAATCAGAACGCAACGCACACAAGATGATGGTTCTTACTTATTTACAGGACTCAGACCAGGTAATTACTATGTGGTGTTTGGTAGTGTATCGAATTTAAGTATCACTTTTGCTAATCAAGGGGGTGATGATACCAAAGATAGCGATGCCAACCAAACTACAGGTCGCGCTCCTGCAAATTCTGCCGATGTAATTCCTTTGGATAATGGCGATAACGTAAGAAATGTTGATGCAGGTTACGCCACAGGAACCTTCCCAATTAGCTTGTTGTCATTCAAAGGTCAATTGAAAAATTACGATGCACATTTGCAATGGGTTACTGTAAAAGAGCGCAATGCCGATTACTTTATCGTAGAGCGCTCAATTGATGGGCAACCATTTGGAGATACCAATATTGGAACAGTTGATGCCATTGGAAATACCGATGAGGAACATACTTATCCCGTAGTCATTGACCCGCAAGTTGGATTACTAAATGCAAGCAAAGTAGTATATCGCTTGAAAATGGTGGACATTGATGGTACTTTTGAATATAGCAAAGAGCAAGTGGAGATTTTGTTGAATCAAGGAGTTGAGCCAATTTTTGCAAATGTTTATCCAAATCCAACTAACAGCGAGTTAAACATTCAATACATCTTGAATGAGGTAAAATATGCAGAAGTTCGTGTTTCTAACGCACTTGGACAAACAGTATATCACAACGAAATTAGTGCGAATGCAAATATGCAGGTCTTAACCATCAATGTAAATGATTGGGCAAAAGGTGGATACATTGTTCAAATTATCAGCGAAGAATTTACAAAAATCTTCAAAGTGATAGTAGAATAATTCCTTTTCTTCAAGGTTTTTACCTTCATAAAAAGCGAAATATAGCCCTACGAATGGTTTTTTACCTTCGTAGGGCTATGCTTTTTATTATTTAATTGTATGAATATCGTGTTTTTGAAATATTATTAAGTATAATAATCCTTCAATAAAGTAATCTTAACTACGCAATAGATAGACAACACGAATATAAAATGAGAAAAAACGAATTTCATTTTTGCATTTCCAATAATTTTTTTTGAAAAACCTAAGCAAAGTTATGGCAAGAAATAAAAGATAATTAGCCAATAATGATTAAGCAAAGAAGGAATGTTATAAGCTAAATCATTACGATTTTTTGTTTTTGCAAACATGTTTTTTGTTTTTATGTATTATATTGATTATTAGTGTATTATGTAACTTGTTTTGCAAAAGCAAAACGACAACTTTGGCGAAAGTGATTTGTGAAAAGAAAACGGATTGGATTTTAGTGTAAGATAAAAAGGCTTGTGTAAATAAAAAAAATGTAAGAATTTAGCCATAAATGATAAAAATTTATCAATAATAATAGATTAAATTATTGTAATAATAGAATTTGGTAGGTTTTTTTGAAAAAAAAGTGTGATTTTTGATGAAAAAAGTGAAAAAAATTTGGAGGTAAAAAAGAAAAGCCCTACCTTTGTCTTTGTAATTTGAAAAATGAAGCAATGATATGTCGTGTAAGAAATACCTGAAAAGGTGATATTTTTGTTCAGATATATTATTCTTCTTTTGTAAGATTATAGAAAAAACTATTACAATTTGATGTTCAAAACCTTCCAATCTAATACCTTTCTACAAGACGTTGCAATTTTGACAGAATATAACACATTAAAAACTTAGCCAGCTCTTTCACACATTTCATTATCAATCTTTTTCGACTTTTGTTGATAATAATAATAAAAGCAGAATTTTTTTTTTTAATAGCTTCTTTTTATGGACAACACATCTACGGCTATGCAAAGAGTATTTTATGTTCGAACGTGCCTACTGGTTTCAGTAATAGCACTGTTCACTAATTTACTCCAAGCGCAAAGTGTGGCGATTCGAACGGCGTCTAATGCGCAATTGTGTTCGAGCTCGACCATGTATGGCATGTACATTGTCCCGAAAACGGGTTCAACCTTGTCTAATTTCTACTCGATTCAAAATGGGTCAATGGTAGAAAATAGCAATGGTACCGCTACTTTTACGGCTACGGTCGTGAATAATAGCAATGCAAACGTTTCGTGGACAATCAACGCTACCCTCACCGGTAGAACTTACTCAACTCCTTCAGGGAGTCCCAAGGCACACAATTGCTTAGCTTACTCTACAGCAGATTGGGTGTATTACACAGGCATGACAGGTACACTCACAGGGGGCGGAAACATTGCAAATGCGCTATACAATTTCTCAAGAACGGGTGCTGCTTTCCAAATTGGAACAGGCGCAAACGTACAAGATGGAATGTTTGGTGCAAGTGCATGGTTTAATTACACCTATGTTTCTGGTGCAAACACTTTCTTCACCAGCAATTTCAACACAACAGGCTCTGGCGATTTTAATTATCGCGTAACAGGCGCAAAGCTCCCTTCTACTTGTAACAACGTAACGAGCGGTGGTACAATTAGCGGGGCTGAATCTATTTGTGGCGGTTACAATCCTGGACTCATTTCTAGCAGTACTTTACCTTCAGGTGGAAATACCTCAGCTACAATGGAGTACATTTGGTTGCAAACAACAGACCCTAACACGGCAGCAGGTTCTGCATCAAACTATACAACGATTGCAGGAGCTACAGGAACTACTTATGATCCAAGCTCAATTACAGTAACTACATGGTACAGACGTTGTGCAAGAAGACAAGGATGTACAACTTATGCAGGAGAATCAAACTGGATTAAGAAAGAAGTAAAATCTTTACCAAGTGCAACAGCATCAAATGGCGGAGCAGCAAACTGTGCGGGTACAATCTTATTGTATGCAAATGGAGGTAGTTCTTATAACTGGGCAGGACCTGGTGGTTATACCTCTACGATGCAAAATCCAACTCGTACCAATGCAACCGCAACAATGGCGGGTACCTATACAGTAACTGTAACAGGTTCTAATGGTTGTACTGCAACTGCTACAACGAATGTAACAGTAAATTGTACGAATCCAACGCCTCCTTGTGCAGGCAACTTAGTTGTAAATCCTGGTTTTGAAAATGGGACAATTAGCTGGAGCAGTTGGG
>JBJXHA010000292.1:0-10480 GCA_046160275.1 Bacteroidia bacterium
TATTTCTAAATATAAATATATATTGATTTTTTATCTAAGCATAAGTGAGTAAAAAACGAAGAAAATAATTTTCATTTAAAGCATTGATTATCATATACTTAATATTATTCTTCACTATTCATTTTTAACTATTCACTATTTATAATGCAGGGTTTAAATTCTGCATTATGGATAAAAAATGAATAACCAAAACAAATACATATCTTTTAACTCAAAATAGCATAACAATTAAAAAGATAAAACTACTAAAAAAAATTCTACTAAAAACATAGTTTTAAACAAAATATGAACACAATGATAATTCATTTATGATATAAAAATATTTTAAAATATTAACAATTAAATATTTAGCTTTTATTTCAACTATAAACTATCACTTATCACCTACTTATGTAGCGGCTGCTTTAGCTGCAGCAACAATGCAAAAACGAAGTTTTTGTAAATGATTAAGAAAACAAAACAAGTTTTTACACAGTATTAATTTACAATAATATAAAAAATATTTAACACTTCTAACATCATTTTTCCATAAAACAAAACAGGCACAAGCAATATTACTTGTACCTGCTTTTTTAAAAAATTTCACTTATCTTAATAACTCAAACTTCTCCATTAAAACAGATTGATTTTCATTATCTAACAGTTGCAAGAAATAGGTGCCATTTGCTAAATTCTCGTTAAATTGAACTTTTAAGTCGTTCATGTTTGTGGCAAAAGGTTTTCCTGTTTCTACGGTTCTTCCCATCATGTCTATTACCTTATATTGACTGCAAAGTGTATTTTTTCCCGTAATTTGAATATTTAATTCATTGCCATTAGTTGGATTTGGGTAAAAAAGTGTGCTATAAGAAAAGGAATCCTCCACATCTACGGTAATATTATCGGTACTAATCCAAGAGCCATTAAGATTAGTGTAGGTATTATCAGCTCCGTAATATCTACGCATAAGATAAAACCAAGAGCCTTTACGATGAAAATTATAAGCATAGCGGCTATCGCTTTTTTGTCCTTGTGTGATGCCAAAAGCATTCAATAACGATGTAGGAGCAGGCGCACCTCCCAAATACATACTATCTGTTGCATAAGATTCTACTTTTAACATTAATACATCATAAGGAATACTAGAACCTCCTGCCGTATGCACACGCAATTTTCCCCAACCTACTACACTATCATTTTCCGTATAACGAAAAACCTGCTGACCAGGCGTAGCATTTAATCCTGCACTTGCAACACTTAACTTAAAATTTACTACAATACGGCTAGTAGTGCTGTGCCAAGAACTGTTTGCTGTAAAAGGAAACTGAATCGTTGTACGCCCATTAGGATAAATAATTTTTTGCTCTGAAAATTCGATTTTATCCATAATATTTCCTGTAAATGCTTCTAATGTATAGGATTGAGGATATACATACAAGCCTTTGTATTCGATTTTATTTGCATTAAAATCCATTTCATGGGCAATATCATATCCGACAGAAGCGTTCAATTTTTTTAATCCTGTAAAATATACGTCAATACCCGCATTTGTAAAAAAGGGGTCAGTTTCGGCAAGGTAGGAAAAAGAACTAATCGAGTTACCTACATAACTTGAATAATCCCAATTTTGATTACTACCAAATGTGGGTTGAGGAGGCAATGTTGCCGTAATTTCGTCAATATTGTAGTCTATCGTTGGCACAGGCATATCTGCGGCATTGATAGTAATAGGCGTTTGGCAAAACGCCACGGCAGCCCAAAGTAGGGTGCTTGAAAGAAGAATTGTTGATTTCGTCATCATGAGAGTTAATAAGATAAGAATGGATAAAATAAAAAACGTTTCCATTTGGGTGAAAAGGCGAAGTGTGCCTCGTTAAAAAATGGATGCTCAAAGGTAGGGACGAATGGAACTAAAACTCAAAAAAGAGGTATATACAAAGTCTAGACAGCTTTATAAATGATTGATAATGAGTAAGTATGTTTTTTAGGGCTTTGTTTCTAGTAAAAAAAAATGCCCAAAACGATTCGTACAAAAAATAGCTTTTGCGCGAATCGTTTTGGGCAGAAATGCAAAAAAAAGGTATAGAAAAAGTATAGACAGGCGTAAAAAAACAGGTAATGCTGCAAATATAATGCTGCATAAAACCTGTAGCGGCTGCTTTAGCTGCCGCAGCAGCGCAAAAACTTTGTTTTTGCAAATGATTAGGCAGTCGCTTTTTTACCACTACCCCAAAAGTTACTCTGCTTCTTTTACTTCGTTATTATTTAACTTTTTGTTCAAGCGCATTTTGGCTGTAAGCACGCTCGCTGGCGCAATGTTGAGTAAGGAAGCTATTTCTTTGGTGGATAAATTAAGATGTAAATAAGCCGACAAACGAATTTCGTGTGCGGTTAAATTGGGATGTTTTTCGGTTAAGTTTTTGAAAAAATCGGGATGAACTTGTTCAAAATGCAAGCGAAATTTCTCCCAATCTGCTTCCAAATACATATTATTTTGAATCGTGCTTTGAATGAGTTTTAGCGAAGCTTCGTGAACAGGCGTTTTGGGTAGTTTTTCGATTTGCTTTTGCAAATTAGCAAGGAGTTCATTTTTTTGATGAATATGCAAGGTAATCGAAGCCAATTCTCGTTGATTAAAGGCTAACTTTTCTTGCAATTTTTCAGTTTGTTCTTTTGCCACTTGCATTTCTGCATGAATATATTCATTTTCAAGCTCAATTAATTTGGATTGCAATTCGAGTTGCTCTTTTTCATTTTGCAGGTTTTGCGCCTCCCGTTTTTTCTCATTTAATTCCTCTTTTAGCAAATGAATCCGAGCCACAAGTGCTACGGCAAAAGTTAAGGTTTGAGAAATAATGGCTAAATTGGGTAAGAACATCACATTTTTTCCATAAAAACGATAAATGGCAAAATAGCCCGCCAATAAAATGATAAGAAACAAAGGTAAACTATTTGCCAATAAGAAGTATTTTGCAGGTTTAAACTTTTTGCGATAAGATAAAATTCCGACAGAAAACAATAACAAAATAATGCTAATTGTGCTAAGGTTCTCAAAACGAGCGATGTAATTGTCAAGGTAAGCGATGCCACTAAGGGTGATAGCGGAAGAAATACTAAAAAAAGTAACAAAAATCCAATTGACATGAAACAAAACCTTATCCCAAAAAGGAAGTTGACTGCGTGTTTGTAAATAACTGCGTGTCAATTGAATGAAACCTGTGATAATTAAAAAAATCCCGATTTGTACGGTTCCCGAACTAGCTTCAAAAAAGTAAATATTTCCATTAGGAGTCATTTCAATGTTGAAAATACGATAAAAAAACAGCACATTATAAAACTTATTCAACCCCGTAATATAAATCATGCCTCCTATCACAATGATCAAATAATGCAAATAAGTATCATCTTTGAAAATGAAATAAATATAGGCATTATACAAGAAAAAGGTGAACATGACCGCCAAAGTTGCTATCCATAAAGTAAAAAATTGCTGCTCTCTCGCCTCATAGTCCTTAGCTTTTTCGAGTGAAATACCAATAGAAATAGGATACGGATAGGGCGCAAGGGCTGAAACACGATTATGAATATATACCGTTGTCGTTTGCTGTGCGGATAACATACAAGGAACCGTGCTGACTCTTCTGCTTAAATAAGGAGCCGCCAAACCTGCATGAAGGGACTGCCATTTAGTCGTAGTTAGGTCATACTGATAGAAGGTGAAATCCAACATAGGAAATATACTGACATAACAAGGCTGCGAATACATTGTCGTATTTTGAAGGGTAACTTTTACCCAATAATGCGTAACCTGCTGAAAATCACGCAATAATGGATCCGCTACAAATTGCGCATTTAAGCTGCTATCGTTCACAACCTGTTCAAAAGCATAATTTTTATCAGCTAAGATTTTGATAGAAACTACTTTTGCAAAAGGTTCTTTCGTTTCTAAAGGGGATTGTGAAAACAGGGAGCAACAGAAAAAACAAAAAAGAAGAAAAATGAAAAGGTAGTTTTGCTGCATATAACGTTAATTAGCAAGTTACAAATCAACAAAAAAATGGTTAATTCTACAAATTATAATCTTTGGGGATTGGAAACTATGAACATGATTTACTTGCTAGTCAAAGTTTTACTTCTGATAATTGTTTACTGTTAATTGTTCACTGAAGTATTGCATTCCATAAAATCTCAATCGGATGTAAAGCCTTTACTTGCGTACCATCAAAAATTTGATGCCTACAACTTGTGCCTACTGCGGAAATAATTGTATCGCTTTCTTTTTTCCTTATCGTAGGAAATAACACTAATTCTCCTATTTTTTGACTAATTTCATAATGTTCTGATTCATACCCAAATGAACCTGCCATGCCACAGCAACCTGATGCGATTGTTTTCACTTGATAATTTTCAGGAAAAGATAACATTTCAATTGTCGCCTCTGTATTTGCTAAGGTTTTTTGATGACAATGTAAATGAACGAGAATATTTTGGGTTTGTTTAGAAAATAAATCTTTTGAAAAAGCCCCTTTCTTCATTTCAGTAGCTAAAAATTCATCTATTAAAAAAGTGTTTTTGGCTAATAATTGGGCATTTTCTTGTAATTCTGTTGTTGCCAAACGTAAATATTCATCACGAAACATCAAAATGGCGGAAGGTTCAATCCCCAACAAAGGCGTTTCATTAGAAATAACTTCTTTCAATAATTGAATATTTTCATTCGCAAGTTGCTTCGCTTCTTGCAATAATCCCTTAGAAAAATAAGCGCGCCCACTGCTTTTATGCTTAGGAATCAACACTTTATATCCTAAGTGATTCAGTAATTGAATGGTTTTTATGCCTAAATCTGCTTCATTATAATTGCTAAATTCATCGGCAAACAAATAAACCGTTTTGCTAAGATGCGAAGGTTGAGCGTAATTTTCATACCTTTTTCGTAGCGTTTGAGCTGACAAAGCAGGAAGAGAACGCTGCGGCGCTACTTTTAATATTTTTTTAATAATGCCTGAAAAGAAAGCATTTTGGAGGAAGAAATTACTTATTTTAGGCATCAACATCGCAATTGCATTGAGTCTGTCAAGATTTGCCATCGCTTTTGCAGCAAAAGGAACTCCCTTTTTTTGATAAAATTGATACAAAAATTCCGCTTTTAAGGCTGCTATGTCCACATTTGAAGGACATTCTGATTTACAGCCTTTGCAAGAAAGGCATAAATCCATTACCTCCGCAATTTCGCTACGATGAAAAGGATTTTCATTTTTGCCATTAAATCCTTCCTTTTGATAGGTTTGGTTAATGATTTCACGCAACACATTTGCCCTTGCGCGTGTGGTATCTTTTTCATTTTGAGTCGCCATATAACTCGGACACATTGTTCCGCCAGAGGTTGCCAATTTTCGACAATCGCCAGAGCCATTGCATTTTTCCACTGCGCGTAAAAATCCTTTTTCGGGCGAGAAATCTAATAAAGTAGGGATAGTCGGAATCGAGGGTAAAGCTCTGTCCCTCAAGAAAGTATCCATCGCTGCTGTATTAATAATTTTCCCTTCATTAAAGATATTTTCTTTGTCCCAAAGTGCTTTTATTTCGCAAAACAAACCATACACTTTTTCCCCCACCATCAGCGGAATAAATTCACCACGCACACGCCCATCGCCATGCTCGCCACTCAAAGAACCTTGATATTTTTTGACTAATTTGGCAGAATCTAGGGCGATGTTGCGCAAATTTTCTAGCCCCGAACTTGTACGCAAATTCAACACAGGGCGAATGTGTAACTCGCCCGCGCCAGCGTGTGCATAATACACAGGGGTTTGTTCATACTTTCGCATTAAGGCATCAAATTCCAAAATATAAGCGGTTAAGTCATTGACATCTACGGCTGTATCTTCAATTACTGCTACTGCTTTGGCATCTCCTGGAATATTCGACAATAAACCTAAACCTGCTTTGCGCAACTCATTCGCTTTGTGATTATCAGGCGGAAAAAGATAGGGAAAAGCATAACCCTTACCCTGTTTTTTCATTTCAGCAACAAAAGCATCAGCCATCGAAACAACTGCTTGCTGCGTTTCAGCTCCAAATTCTACCATTAAAATGGCATCGGGTTCGCCTTCCAAGAAAAAGCGATTTTTACGGTGTTCTATGTTTTCTTTGGTGCAAGCCAAGATGATTTTGTCCATCAATTCTACGGCTCTAGGTTGAAACTGCATGGCAAGCGTTACAGCTTGAAGGCTTTCTTTTAAACTCGAAAAATGAGCGCATACCATGACTTCATATTTGGGCGGAAGGGGATGAAGTTGCAAAGTCATTTCTGTGCAAATCATCAGCGTTCCTTCTGAACCACAGACTAATTTTGCAAGGTTAATTTTTCCTTCTTTCTCAATACTTTCCAATAATTCATCTATTGCGTAGCCTGTATTTCTTCGCCTAATAGAAGCCTTCGGAAATTGCTTTTTTATTTCTACTTGATTTTCTGTGTTTTGTAATATTTCTTTTACTTGACGATAAATTTGCGCTTCTAAATTCGTTCCCTTGCATTTTTCTTCCCATTGATTAAGGGTAATTTCTTCAAAAACAACTTCACTTCCATCACTCAAAAAACCTTTGACAGCCAATAAGTTATCTCTCGTATTTCCATACACAATAGAATAAGAACCGCAAGAATTGTTTCCCACCATTCCGCCTATCATTGCGCGATTTGCCGTAGAAGTATTGGGTCCAAAAAAGGCTTGGTGTGGCTTTAAAAATCGGTTCAATTCATCACGAATTACGCCTGTTTCAACGGTAACAGTGCTTGCTTTTTCGTCAAAATGTAAGATTTTTGTAAAATATTTAGACATATCCACCACAATTCCCTTGCCCACACATTGCCCTGCCAAAGAAGTTCCTGCCGCACGTGGAATAAGACTCAGTTGATGCGCTTTTGCAAATTGAATCAACTGTAAAATATCTTCTTTCGTTTTCGGATAAGCCACGCCCAAGGGTAATTCTCGGTAAATAGAGGCATCAGTCGCATATATCATGCGCATCGTATTATCGAAAAAGAAATCCCCAGTCAGTGAGGCTTTTAAAATGGAGAAATGCTGCATATTGCTTATCTTAATTGCGAATTTCGCCGCAAATTTACGGCTTTTCTTTTCATTTATTGAGTTAAGAAGGAAATAGCGGAAGGTAAAAAACAGCTATTCTTGAAAAAAATTAGATTTATTTCCAAAAATTTATCACAAATCGTATCTTTGCGCTGCGAAATTGAAAATAAAACCGCAATTTTGCTTTCAATTTATTAATTATTCCCATTTTTCTATTACTCAAACGCTATCACAGATGGAAGCACAGTATTACCAATTTAATCGTACGAAAATTGTAGCCACTATTGGCCCTGCTTGCGAAGACAAGAAGGTGCTAATGGAAATGATTCGTCAAGGCTTAGACGTTGTGAGGTTAAATTTTTCTCATGCCGACCACGAAACGCATGAAAGATATGTTAATTTGGTTCGTGAAATTAATGACGAGCATAAAACAAAAGTTGCTTTGTTGCAGGATTTGCAGGGACCCAAAATGCGCATTGCAAAACTTGAGCGTTCTGTAAAAATTGCCGCAGGGGATATTATTACCATTCGTACCGACATCGAGCAGCAAACAGAAGATGAAATTCCCATTGTCTATGATACTTTTGCAAAAGACGTAAATGAGGGCGATTTGATTTTGATTGACGATGGAAAGGTGGAATTAACGGTAGTGGAAACCGATAAATTAAATACGGTAAAACTTCGGGTAGAAGCAGGCGATGAAATCAAAAGTCGTAAAGGGGTGAATTTGCCTTTTACGAAAATTTCGGAACCGACTATCACCGATCAAGATTACCGCGACATTGATTTTGCGATTAAACATAAAGTAGAGTGGATTGCGCTTTCTTTTGTGCGTTCTGCCAATGATATTCGCGTGTTAAAAGAATTGATTCGCCTAAAAGGAGGAAAAAGCCGCGTGATTGCCAAAATTGAAAAGCCAGAAGCTTTAGTAGATATTGATGCTATTATTGAAGAATCTGATGGAATTATGGTGGCTCGTGGAGATATGGGCGTGGAGATTCCTTTGGAAGATGTACCGATGTGGCAAAAACGCATTGTGAAAAAATGTAATTTGGCGGCAAAACCCGTAATTGTGGCAACACAAGTAATGGAATCTATGATTGAAAATCGCCGCCCAACGCGTGCCGAAACGAATGACGTGGCAAATGCAGTACTTGATGGAGCAGATGCGGTGATGTTAAGCGCGGAAACTTCAGTGGGGCGTTATCCCGTTGATGTCATTCGCGTAATGAGTAGCATTATTCGCAAGGTAGAGGCGGTTGATGATTCTAATTTGTATTATCGCAACTTACAATTTGACGCTAATGGGCGTAATCCTTTGAGTGCAGCTACAATTGTTACGGCTTGTACGTTGGCAAGAGATACCAAAGCAAAATGTATTATTGGTATGACACATTCAGGGCATACGGCTTTTCAACTTTCGCATTGTCGCCCACAAGCGCATATTTTTATTTTTACGGATAATATTCAACTCATGCACACCTTGTCATTGACTTGGGGCGTAAGGGCTTTTTATTACGATAAACATGAAAGTACAGATAATACAATTTCAGAAGTTACGAATTTCCTGAAAGTGAAAGGTTATGTGCAAAAAGATGATGTTGTGATTAATACTGCGAGTATTCCAATTCATGAAAGAGGAGTTACGAATATGGTGAAAATAACGAAAATTAAGTAAGTGACATTTTTCTAAAATCTTATCAAAAAGGAGACTCACAATTCTAAATGTGAACCTCCTTTTTGCATATTCACTTTACTTAGAACACAATAGAAACGAATTATGATAAGAAAATTTACCTTTTTAGAAAAATATCTTCATAAATAATGGGTGATTATTACTGAACAATCACTAAGATTTTTACACCTATTACCTTAAATCTAAAAAAACATTTTTCTATTTATTTAGGTAAAATAATGTTTTACCCATTAATTAAAGAAGTGATTTTATTTTATATAAAAATAGTGTAAAAAAACTTGCAAATGTAAGAAAACAACAATACCTTTGCATTTCACTCGAATTTACAACTTGAGATTGCTTTTTTGTTAGAAAAACTTTACGAATTTTGGGATATTGTTAAATTTGAGTTTAATGTGTTTAGGGGTTTCTATATTCTGAAAGATACGCTTCTGTAAGGTGGGCAGAAAAGTTTTATAATTTCTCAATCCCCAATTTGCTAATACTTTGGATATAACCAGATTTTAGCAAGGAGTCGGGTTGTTAAATTTACCATTTATATAACCATGAAAAACCACTTAACACTTCACTTACACATTTCTTAATATCATATAAATGTTCCTTTGTTAATTATGCAGTATTTAAACAATTTATTACAAGCCTTAGTAGGCAGCTTAGGTAGCAAACTACCCAATGCATTAGGTGCATTGTTAGTCCTTATTTGTGGACTATTCTTGGCAGGAATTATTCGCCGTATTATTTTGAAGCTTTTAAAGCGCAGTAAAATAGACGAGCGCATTGCAGAAAGAGTAAATCTTGGCATTCGTGTTGATGAAACTTTATCTCAACTTCTGTATTATGTTGCCGTATTGTATGCCTGCGTTATTTCCCTAGGGTTCATGGGTTTAACGAGTGTACTTGAGCCTGTAAAGGCGATGATTAGCAATATTTTAGGTTACCTTCCTTCTGTAATTGCCGCAGGTATTATTATTTTTATTGGTTACACGATTGCAAGTATTCTTTCTCAAATGTCAGGGGGATTGAGTGCACGTTTGGAGAAAGTTACGGAAAAAGCAGGGCTTAACAACACCCTTAATTTTAGCCAAATTATCAAGCAGTTGGTATTTGTGTTGGTGTTTGTACCTATTTTTATTGTAGCATTAGACACCTTGAATATGAAAGCAATTTCTGTTCCTGCTATCAATATGCTTAATGAAATGATAGCGTCAATTCCAAATATTTTAGCAGCAGCTATTATCTTAGGCGTGTTCTATTATATTGGGAAATTTGTGATACAAACTGTTGTGCAGTTATTACAAAACTTGGGGTTAGACCGTTTTTCTGCTCAACTTGGTCTTGGTAATATCATAGGTGAAAGTTCCTTGTCGGCTATTATTGGAAAAGCAATGTTCTTTTTCATTATGTTCACAGGACTTATTTCTGCCTTCGAAAAATTAGGAATGAGCGAAATTGCGGAGATTGGCACCAATTTGTTTTATTTATCAGGTAAAGTTTTCTTTGGTATTTTGATACTTATGGTCGGAAATTATGTTTCTAACCTGAGTGCTAATGCAATCGCAGCAGGCGAAAACAAAGGTTTTGCTTCCTTCGCGCGGGTGGGCGTTTTGAGCATTTTTATTCCTATCGCGTTAAGTACAATGGGCATGGCAACAAATATTGTAAACCTCGCTTTTGGACTTATTTTGGGCGCGGTAGCAGTTGCTTTCGCTTTGGCTTT
>JBJXHA010000293.1:0-3149 GCA_046160275.1 Bacteroidia bacterium
GCTTGATATTTTGGTGCAGTTGCCATATAAGGCGGATTTTGATACATATTCGGCAGATGCCCCCAAGACCCATAAACACTTTCTTGCACGCCCGAAAGCGTAAAAGCCATCGCTAATTTGTTGCCCATGCTTCGAATCGTATCTAAAACATTGTCATAAAGCGAATACATACTTGGCAGATATTGCGCATCATACATCGCTTGTTGATAAGGGTGTGTGTTGAAGTCTGTGTAGTGCTGTCCACCTTCATAACTAACAATTTCTTTTCCAAAAATCTTTATATTTCGATAATCTTGTTTAAGTGTTGTTAGCCAGCCATTTGTGCCAAAATAAGCATTTCGAGCATTCAAGTTTACATCATTTCCAGTAGAACTTGCACTCAAAACAGGATTTCCAGTTGTGCCATGATTTAACCCAAAATAATAGCTTGGCGAAGCCACGTCCCATTCATTTTGTGAAAGCTGCGACATCATTTCTTGATTCAAACTATTATAGCCGCCTTGCAAACCAAGCGTTCTTTTGATTCTATTGGTTTGTCCAGCAAAAACACTTGTCCAAATACGGAATGCATTTTTTGCTTTTTCGGCATACGCCCGACCATAAGAAAGGTTGGCAGGACGATTTTCATTATTGTAGATTGCTTGTGAAAAAATCCAATTCCAAACTTCATTGCTATATTCGAGGTAAATCGTTAATTTAGGATCAAGGTTATCCCTAAATAATTTTGCCATTTCGGCGATGTAATTGCTGTCTGCTAGATGCGGTACGCAAACCCAAATGTCTTTTTGCGTTTGATTTCCAAGTGCAATCATCATTTCATAAGGTACACCGCGAACCGTTCCGTAAGTTCGCATCGTTGGTTTTGCCCGATTTGCCCAACTCACATGAGGACTGCCGTTTGTATGTCCCCAATCCATAAAACGCAAGGCTTTGAACGGCGATAAACGACTCAAAAAAGTTTGATTGAAAAGAGCAATATTCGGATTTAAACTTTCTTCATCTGCTTTTACCAATCGAAAATTACGGATATAGTTTCCTGATTGCGAAATACTTACGTCAATCCAGATATTTCCAGAAGTACTCGGAACAGTAAACAAAACACGCCCTGGAGTATTGCTATTGACCGTAACGCTATTTACAGTAAAACTACCAATGCCATCATATAAAAAGACATATTGTTCGTTGGCTTTTAGATTTCCATTGTCAGAAGATAAAATAAAACGTACTTTGGTTTGAGCATTTGCGCTTGTCGCTTGAGGAATCGAAGTCGGATAACCATCAGCATCAACGGCTAGTTCTGCACCTACATTCGTATCCCAAGTGCCACCTGTATGAAAAGTTACCAAATCTGCTCTAAGGTGTTTGGCGCGGTTAATAAAGGCGTGTTCCCAGCTCCAATCTGCCATTCCTCCTACATTTACGCCCATAGCTAGGTTACATTTGTTTGGTTGCCAACCTGAGCAAGTGGTGCTATCAGTAGTCATTTTTAGGTTAAATGTATCAATACAACCATTTGAACCTGTTACAGTTACGCTGTAATTTCCTGCGGCAAGATTATTAAATTGATTCGTATTCGTAGGCATTTGGCTTACGCCTAAATTATTCTTAAATATAAAAGTCGCATTATTCCCATTGATACTAACCCGACCGTTGTTTTGACCGCAAGAAGCTTCTGGAAGATTTGTAATTGAACTCAAACAAGGGAAAGTCGTTGTGCCAGGGGTATAAAGCGTCAAAATTTTATTAGGACTATGTTGCTGCCCAACATTATCTTTTACAGTCAATGTGATGGGAAATTGTCCTGTTAAACCATTGGCGAAAGTATGAGTAATGATAGCACTTCCTGATACAGAAGGTGTTCCGTCTGCAAAATTCCAAGTATAAGTCAAAGGCTCTCCTTCGGGGTCAATAGAAGCGGAAGCATCAAAATTGACCGTAAGCGGCGCAGTTCCAGTAGCTGCTGACATGGTAAAACTACCCGCAGGCGGTAGATTAAGCGCAACACTATTATCAGGCGCAGCAACCGTATAGGACGATGCAAAACGGATTTCATCAACCGCACCATTTCCAGCAACATCGCCTAAGTAAACCGCACAACTTCTCATTCTAATTAATGTGCTAGTAGTTTGCGAAAGTGTAGGCGAAGCGGGCAAGCCTGCTGTACCTAAGGAAGTTGGATTGACATATAAATCAAAAACAGTGTTTCCACTATTAAAGGTAGTTTTTAATACAAAAAATGCTGATTGTCCGATAGTTACAGGAATTGAAGTTGGATAAACCGTTGTTCCAATCCTTAGTGACCAACGTCTTTGTCCGCTGACATCGGATGCCGAACCAAAATAACCAAATGCGACTTTGTTTGTGGTACAGCCATCACACCAAGAGATATTGTTATTATGTAAAGTTAAGAAAACGGGTTGCCCGTTGTTTGCTTTTTTCTGCAAAAGCGCACTTGAATATAAAGTCGTACCTGTGGTACTTCCAATCAAATTACTACCCGTAACATAAGCATCAAAAGGCCCTCCATCTTGCACATTCAAGGCACGACCTGCGGTCAAATAGACTTGACCACCATCTGCGCTTCCGCCAAAATTTTGTAAATTGCTGTAAGCCAATGGATTCGAATTGAAAACATAACCAGTTGTTGGCGCACTTTGTACATCCCAAGGAGCGGCCCAACCTGTTCCTCCTGTTGAATTTGTCAAAGGAACATTAGCCGAGTTATTCATCGGGTCATACGCCAAATAGGTAGATTGCAATGGCGCAGCAGTCATCATCGAAGAGGTAAAATAGATAAATCCTTGTAGATTGACATGACTTTTCCAAGTACCTGAGGCTGCATTATAAGCATTCAAAAAAGTTTGTTCTGCCGATTGAAGACTATTGGCATTAAGCCAAGGCCCCATAAAATTAGGTTCTGCGGAAAAAATAATAGTTACGTTTTCCATGCCATTAATAGTCGCATAATTTTGCAAACGCGTGAGCGCGTAAGCGTATGAGGTTGTCGGGTTCGTGACGTAAGCATGCACCAACATCCTATCCACCAAACCCGCAATGATTTTCATTTGACCTGCATTAAGCCAACCAACGTACATTTCCACAGTCATCGGATGTGCGCTCGCATCCGCCATTGCTCGCATCTGAACGAG
>JBJXHA010000294.1:0-12192 GCA_046160275.1 Bacteroidia bacterium
CCTTTGATATTTTTTAAATCATCGTCCCAAATATTTTTTTGAACATAATACCACCAAACATCAAAAACAGAAGGAGAAACATAATCTTTGTTAAAATGATAGTTCCATTTTTTCAACGAATCATAGCCGATTTTTTGCTCACTTCTTAATTTATTCAAATCCAAATCGCCTAGCATCGTAGGAAGTGCCTCTGATGCCAACAAACTATAGGTATCCAACTGCAAATTTTTCATGTCATCAATCGACACCTTGCGCATACTGTCCAAACGCTCATTTAATCGGCGATTTCTGAAACATTCTACCATATTTTGATGATAAAAATAGGGATAAGAACCGTCAGTTGAGGCTTGATTGGTCGAACTTACATAGCCTCTTTCGGGGTTGAGAACGTGAGGGTTATGCCCTTGTGGAATGTAATGTTGCCAATAACTTGATGAGTCTGAGGCATCTAACACGGTTACACCTTGCCCTTGCCCTTTGTTTGGAAATTTCCCTTGCTGCCAAATGGCAATATCTCCAGAGCGAGAGGCAAATACGAAATTTTGCGCAGGACATTGATATGATTTGAGCGCGTTTACATAATCTTGGTAATTTTTCGCCTTATTTAACTGCAAAAAGGTAAGTGCCTCATTAGAAGGCTCATGCGCAATCCAACGAATTGCCAAATCACCCAATTCTGGGTCATTAATAATTGGCCCAAAATCCGTATAAAGTACCTCTTCTTCTACATCTTTCCCTCCTTTGACGATGTATTTTTCTTTGTGTTTATCAATTACCGCCCAATCTTTTCCTTTTTTGTACTCCTGCTTTGTGTTATCCTTATATTCTAACTTATAATAATCAATCACATCACGCTCAGAATTTGTTACGCCCCATGCAATCGAGTCATTAAAACCAATGATAATGCCCGGCGCACCCGGAAGCGAAACGCCATAAGTATTGCCCTCATTCGTACTGATTTGCACCTCATACCAAATAGCGGGTAGTCCAAGTCCTAAATGCGGGTCATTTGCGAGCAAAGCCGCGCCTGTTGCCGATTTTTCAGGACTAACTGCCCAGTTATTGCTACCCCAGCCTTTTTCGGGCTTTCCATACACAGATTCTTGATTATCAGCAACAATTGGGTTTGGATTTTGTGAATTTTCTTGTGCTCCAATAATCAAAATACTGCCATCAGGTTGCACAACTCTACGAGGACCTTTAGGTTTTGGCTTAGGTTTTGGTTTGAATGAAGACTTTTTTGCCCCTGCCGGAGTAGTTGTTCCTGCTTCAGTACTCACAGGATGCTCATTCTCAAAACTCCAAGTTGTTCCTTCGGGAACAATGGTAGCTTTCACTATCGGATTTTCAGGATATAACATCGCGAAAGTTTCTTTTCCTAAGGCTTTTTGCAAATGCGTGTAGGCAATGTCATCATTTTTAAATGCCAACATATTTGCCATGTATTTTAACAGTAATACCGTTTTTAAAGGAGACCATTTTTCAGGCTCGTAATCCATGAGCTTAAACTCCAATGGATAATCCGAACTTTGCAGCGTTTCTAAATAGGCATTTACACCATCGCTATAAGATTTTAGTAATTCAAAAGTTTCGGGATGCTGCTCCATTTCCTTGGTGGTTTTTTCTGCCGCCCAAGCTAATCCTTTGCCTCTCGCTTCTTTATCAATAGGTAATACTTTTTCGCCTACGACTTCAGACAAGCGACCTGCCGCAGCACGCACTTGAAAATCCATTTGCCAAAATCGGTCACGCGCCGTGATGTAGCCTTGAATAAAAGCAGCATCGCCCTGAGAATTAGCAAAAATGTGAGGTACAAGATTTTCATCTGTAATTACTTCCGCACCACCTTTTAATCCCTTCAATGAAAAAGACTCGTTACTACCTTCTGCTTCCGCACTCGCATTTTGCCAAAAACCATGGAAAGGGCTGAAAAAATAACCTATGCGAAAGGGCGTAACCCAAGAAGAATTGAGTAAATAAATAACCAGTATTGTACCAACTAGACTAATGCCAAATTTAATTCCGTTCATATTTAGACCGCTACCTAAAATAAAAATAATGAAATGTAGAAAGAGGGAATACTAACAAAACAAGCCTCATCGCTTGAAATAAAGCGCAATATTACTAATATTTTTGAATTTCGTACAAAAGTAGAGATAAATTTCTGTTTTGGAAACATATTTTATTGAAAATGTGTGAGAAAGATATTTTTTCAATGCCCTCTTTCTGTTTTTCTTTGCTTTATAAGTAGAATTTTAGAACTTTGCAGCGCAAACATTTACTTCTATTGAAATGTTTTCGCATATATATCCAAATTAACAGCTATTTTAAATAGTTAGAACTTCATAATCAATCAGTTAAAAAAGAAAAGATTGTTTTTAGCTATTTGGCAGTTCACATTTCTTGATAAATATGGCAAAGAAAAATACAAAAAAAGCCAATCTGTACAGTAAAGAACAAGTACTACATTGGTACAAAGATATGCTTACGACTCGCCGCTTTGAGCAGGCAGCCTTGCAAAATTATGGCCCTGGCAAAATTAGAGGATTTTTGCACGTTTATATCGGGCAAGAAGCTGTAGGAGCTGGGATTGAATCTGCAATTCGCAAAACGGATTATGTGATTACAGCTTACCGCGACCATGGAAATGGGCTTTCTCGTGGCATGGACATGAATATGTGCATGGCGGAGTTATACGGAAAAGTAACGGGTAGTTCTAAAGGAAATGGCGGCTCTATGCACTTTTTCTCTAAAGAACATCGTTTCTTAGGTGGACATGGCATTGTGGGTGGTCAAATTCCCTTGGGTGCAGGAATCGCTTTTGCTTGTAAATACAATGATACTGATGATCTTTGCGTGTGTTTGATGGGCGATGGCGCAGTACGTCAAGGGGCTTTTCACGAGGCTTTTAATATGGCGATGACTTGGAAACTGCCTGTGTTGTATATTTGTGAGAACAATATGTATGCAATGGGTACTTCTGTTGAGCGTACCTCAAATGTTACCGACATTCACCTCATGGCAGAAGGCTATTTGATGCCACATTGGGCGGTTGATGGCATGGACGTGAAAGAAGTACATGAGCAAGTTTCAAAAGCCGTAGAACACATTCGCGCAGGAAATGGTCCCGTATTTTTGGAAATCAAAACCTATCGTTATCAAGGTCACTCGGTTTCTGATGCTGCAAAATATCGTACAAAAGAAGAGTTAGAAAAATACAAATCTGATGATGCGATTGCAGGGATTAAACATTATGCCCTTGAAAATAATATTGCAACAGATGAGGAGTTTCAAGTAATTGAAGGTGAAATCGTTGCAGCTGTAGCAGAAGCGGTAACTTTTGCAGAAACTTCTCCGCTTCCAGAACCAAGTCAACTGTATGAATACGTTTATAAAGGTGATTATCCGTTTATTATGGATTAAATAAGGATAATCCTACGAATCTCTCCACAGCCCTTGTCTATTCGTAGGCAAGGGCTAATTTTTTTAGGGTTTGCAACTTTTAGAAAGTTCCAAACCCTAAAAAATTACGGATTTCACCCTATAAATTCACCTGTTCGTCATTTTTTTTTGAAAAACGCAAAGGAGCTACTTTATTTTGAACTTTATACATTTTATAATCTCTCAAAATATGCCACAATTCATTTTATTCTTCCTTTTTTGCTGCTCTTTTTATGTTGCCAAAAGTCAAGCCTTAACTTTGTCTGCCCAAACAAAACAGGAAGACAAAGTAAAAATAGAAAAGGAACAAAAAAGTAAGGATTCAGAGAAAGGAATTAATTGCGCGGTTTTTGCCCCGATGCCACAATCCAAGTTAAGACAGCTACCGCAAGCGCGATAACCCCAACTAATACGGGGGAAATGCCTTTGTTCTCCTCCTCATTTCCAGCGTCTCCTAGAGTTTGGGCTTTTTCTAGGCTACCTTTATCCTCTACATAATCGGCGGCATGAGGGTAATCTGCTAATTTCCAACCTGTTAATGTAACTAAGTTTTCCAACTCTTTTGCCCTACGCGTTTGCACCTCTTTCCAATACGTTTTCCCTTCTGAACATTCCATTGCTTCTGCTTTGCTGATAGGATAACGCAGAACATAACGTGCTTGGTAGTTTTCGGCGTTGGGTGTTTCTTGAAAAGTCAAATCTTGGGCAAAATTGGCGCGGTCATAGCGGACATGGAGGCGCGTAAAAAACAATTTCCCTGCATAATCTGCTCCTGAGTAATTATCTTGACTAGGCGCAGAAAGCCAAGTTGCACCTGCTTCTTTCATCTCCGCAAATTTGGGCGGCTCAGCAACACAGGGGTCACAAGCAAAGAAGTTTTCGCTGTTCAAATTCCATGCATATTCCAAGAAAATTGCCTTTTTGTTTTCTTTTTGGTAAGCAGTTTCAAAAGTACTTTTATAAAAATTACTGAAATCTTGCTTAATAAAGGTAGGAATTTCCGTAGCTGTAGGCATTTCAACCGTGCGATAATTGCTACACTCTACCCTGCCATTTT
Source organism: Bacteroidia bacterium (assembly GCA_046160275.1). GTDB lineage: Bacteria > Bacteroidota > Bacteroidia > J057 > J057 > JBJXHA01. The sequence goes on from JBJXHA010000294.1 coordinate 4,499, forward strand.
TGGTCAAAGCATAGATAATTAAATCTTGAAAATCGGTTGCATTTGCCATACCCAAGCGAATCGGGAGCATAAATTTAGGCGAATTAAAACTCATTTGAATCGGGCTTAATAACTGCGATTCTTTTTTTGCCTGCAAACCTAAATTAACTTTTGCTACAAAAAACTTCATGCCGCTTTTAATGTAAGGCTCTAATACCTCTTTTGCTTGCGCGGGAATTTTATAGCCATTGTCTGTTAGCCATCTTTCCAAACCACCTGATTCTTGCGCACTTAGCACCAAAATATCATATTCACCTACCGTAAATTTCGCCTCAATTTTGACATGATATTTGTCTTTTGGCGCAACTGATGTGGAATCAGCAATCGTTGCATTTGCTGCCGTAGCCTTCTCTTCTTTGTATTGATAACAAGGATTCCTATCATAATACTCCACCAAACGCGGTGCAGAATAGGCATCTAATTTTTCAAATAAACTTGGCTGATTTTCAACCCTTTTCAACACCTTAATATTTTCCTTTTTTAATACCACAGGAACAGGAATCACCATCGCAAAATCTTTCACCTCTCCTTGATAATCGTTTGACATTGTGATAGTTAGGCGTTCTCCATCACGCACTAGAATCACCTGCGAGGATTTGTTAAACAGTTTAGCATCAGCTTTTGCCACATAAAAGCCACAAAAACTATTCGCTTCTTGCGCCCAAAGCAAGAGCAACATACTTGTAAAAATGATTCTTTTCATCATAATTTTTCCATTATAAAATAAGTGTGAACCTAAAAGAGCAAAAAATTACGCAATTTTCATAAAGAAGTAGGTAAAAAATCCCTAAATTCAAGAAAAATGAAGCAAGTTAGCGAATCTACTTGCCCATATTTTACAGAAAAACTAACCTGATATACATAAAAAGAGGTTTGCTTATACAAATTTGGCAGAAATCAAAAAATCGCAAACCCCTTTTAACCCCTTCGCACTATCAATGTTAAAACTTAAGCCTGAAAATGGCTTAAACCTTTGATTGATGTAAAACATTTCTACTAGAAAAGGGCATTTTTTCTCTCTTTATTCGAAAAAACAGCACACTTTTTCTTAAAAAATAACACGATTTTATGACGAGTTGTAACTTATCCTACCTTAGTTCGTTATGAGAGTATCATTCAAAAAAATACATTAGTTTTCACACATTTATAGTTCAGTATTATGAAAAGATTGAGTTTATTTATGCTAGCATTTGTTCTTGTAATGGGAATAAATAGTTGTCAAAGACTTCAAGAGGGAGTTGAATTTGATATGGGGCCATTTAAGACTTCGTTTACGATACCAGGTGTAAATACAGGAGGTTTACCTTTAGATTCTTTGGCGAGTTTATTGCCAGGGTCAAGCAACGCAACGGGTTCTTCTGTAACATTTGCAGGGAATGAAACGGGTAGCAGTTTGGTGAATGAAATTAAGTTGAAAGAAATGACACTGAAAGTAACTGACCCTGCTACGGGTAATTTAGATTTTTTGAAGGACATCGAAATCTGGATGAAAGCAACAGGCGTAACAGATTCAGTAAGAATTGCTTATAAAAACAATATTCCCGCAGGTACAACCAATTTGGTGTTAGATAAAGAAGATGTGAACCTCAAAGATTATCTAACCAAAGAATCTGTAACCTTGACGACTCGCGTAAAAGCGAAAGCAAATCCACCACAAGCAGACACAAAAATCGAGTTTTCAAGTACTTTTCATGCTAAAGCATTGAAGCTGTAAGTGAAAACGAAAATAGTGACACCCAAATCGGCAAAGGAGGATTCTATCCTCCTTTTGCTGTTAACAAAGCTAGGATTTTCTCTATTTCTTTTTCCTTGGAAATCCAAAAATTTCGTGCATGAACACGGTGCATTTCCCAACCTTTATTCATAAGCAATTCAGGGCGATAAATTTCACGCTCTTTTGCCGACACGCCACTAAAATAATGACTACCTTCACATTCAATTCCTAGTAAAAAATCGGGGGCGTTTTCTGTTGCTTTTACCGCAAGGTCAACTTTATATTGCGTGTCGCCCACATTCCGCATCACAAAAAAACCTTTTTCTTGTAATGTTTTCGCAATTTCATCAGCAATTTTATTAGATGCAGGTGAAAAATTTAACTGGAAATTCGCAGAAAGTAAGCTATTTGCCGCCCCTAATCTATCTTCGCTTACATATTTAACATATTGCAAATAGTCTTTTAGCAATTTAGGTCCCGTATTTTTGGCACTTTCCACCGTTAGCTCAACGGGGTTAAAACTACACACCACATAAATTTTCTTTTTTGCTCTGGTAATTGCCACATTCAAGCGGTTTTCGCCCCCTTGTTGATTGAGCAAACCAAAGTTCGTCATCAATTTTCCTTCTTCTGTATGCGCATATCCCACCGAAAAAATCATCACATCGCGCTCATCACCTTGCACATTTTCAATATTTTTGACAAATAAACCCACAAATTCTCCATTTTGCTTGCGTTGAATCGTAGCTTGTAACAAAGAAAATAATTCGGGGTCAATTACGCCAAGTTCTTCTAACTTTTTGTCAATCAAATCTTTAATTAATTCTTGTTGATGAAAATTGAAAGTAACCACTCCAATAGAAGGCGCGTCTTTTCGCTGAATGAGTTCCAAAATCAAAGCCAAAACACGCTCGGCTTCGGGCAAATTTTGGTTGTTTTTCCACAATCCATTGACTGAAATCCAAGCCAAAGCAGGGTGATTTTCGCTTTTTTCTTGAGAAGAAGGCAACATTTCCAAGCGTCCTTCATAAAAAGCATAGTTCGAAAAATTAATCAATTCTTTTTCTTGCGAGCGATAATGCCAAGTTAAATAAGCACTCTCAAAATTTGTCTTCGCCAAATCCAAAATGCTCTGCGCTCCTAATAAAATTTCGTTGTCTGAAAATGCTTGCTCAATTTCCTCATAACGAACTGAATACATATCAAAGGGCGGCAATTGCTTGGCATCTCCCGCAATAATCGCTTGTTTGCCGCGCAACAAAACAGGAATCGCTTTTTCAACAAAGCACTGCGAAGCTTCATCAAAAATGACGCAATCAAACTCATCAGGCTGCATTTGAAAAATAGCAGCAACCGATTCTGGCGAAGCCAACCAACAAGGCATGAGTGTGTTAAGTCCTTGATCCCAATAGGATTGTACCAATTTTCGCACCGACCAAAGTTGTCGTTTTTTGCTCGTTTGATACAACAAATCACGATAAGTGACGGGTTGCGAATTTCGATTGTATTGCACCGACTCTGCAATTTGTTTTTGCAAAGCCATCACAATATATTCTGCCGTTTTTTGCTGTTTTTGCCCTAATAAATCCGAAAACTCTGCTGCTTTTCGCTGCCAACCGCGCGTAGAAACGCTCAAGGCTTCGGGTTTTTCTTGCTCAATTTCGTTTATCCAATAAAAATAGAGCGTATTTTTTAGCTTTTCTATGAATTGCTTTTGGGCGTTTTGCTTCACGACCAACCGAATGTCCTCCAAATCATTTACTTTTTCCATGATTTCAGGCTCAAGCAAAGCCAAAGTTTCTTGCTCAAGGGGCGAAAGTTGCGCCAAAAAGGTATCTAAGGTTTTCAATTCTTCAAAATCTTGCGCCAAAGTTGCTGAAAGTTGGGAAAGATACACAGCTTTTCCGCCACGCATTTCTAGCAATAAGGTTTCCCCTTCATTTGTTGTGGGATAATCCTGCGAGATAAGTTGTTGCAGTTTTTCAATTTGAACTTCATGCAAGAAGCGATTCCATCGGTTTAATGTTTCGTTCAATTCTGCATGAAATTGTTGCGTTGCTTGTAAAATTGTCAAACTTTCTGCCCATTTTTCCTTGTTCAAATCGCCAAAAGGAAATTGAGGGGCAAGGCGTTTTGCAAAAGTTAAGTTTTCAATAAATTGCCATTTTGCAAACTGTTCTTGCTTTTTTTCTACCCAAGCCAAACCACCTTGAAAAATATTTTCTATCGGAAAATCTTGAAAAAATAGGCTTTCGTGGGTGTCTGTATAATCTTGCCAGGTGATTTGGAATACTTGCGCTTCTTTTTGCAATTGAAAATAGGTAAATTCATTCCATGCCACTTGATTCATTTTCAGCACTTTATTAATGAAATTTACCGCTTTATGATACGAAAAAGACAGAAAACGGAAGCTGTTATTTTTCTCCGCCTCATACACCTTAATATGATGTAACAAATCCAAAGCCGATGACCAAGAAATGACTTTGATAAATTTGCAGTTTGTAAGGTGTTCAAAGTGATGTGTGATAGTAGTTAATTTTTCTTGCAATTCTTTTTCTATCCACTCATCTTTATAAATGGCTGATATCCAACGAAAAGCATGAATATTTTGTAGGCTTTCGCGTACCGTTTCTACCTCGCTAATACATTCCGCCAAATCAGGAAGGTGCAGAAGATTGAGATTTTCATCCCCTAATTTGGGAAGAAGATGGTCATATTTTTCTTTAAGCGATTGAATATCAGGTGCTAACTGTTTGATATTTTCGAGTAAACGCGTTTTTTCTTGATAAGTAACATGATGAAAAGAAAGGCGATATTTCCAAGTATAATGGGTTTCATAAAAAGAGGCATAGTCCAAAATTTGCGCAAGTTTGGGAAGAAATAAACTCCATTTTGCGTCTGTCCATTGTCGCGCAATTTCCCCTAATGGAAAATGTTCTGAATGAATATCACAACTAAGATACAAATCATGCAAACGTAAACCACAACGTTGCGGCTGTGTCAAGGCTTGATACAAACCTTCAAATTCTTGGTTATATTCATCTGCACGATACGACAATAGTTGAAATTGCGAAGCAGTATGCGAAAAATCGCCACGTTGCAACTGCTGTTGAAATGCCTCTATTTTTTCGATTTGCTGCCGAATTTTTTGAAAGATATGGCTTCTATCTAATTGATAATCATGCACTAATACCGAAAAGTCGCTTAGTCCTACGGCAGAAAGACGTTTATACACCACATCTAGCGCAGCTCTTTTTTGCGAAACAACTAGCACTTTTTTGCCACTCATCATGGCATCGGCAATGAGGTTTACAATTACTTGCGATTTTCCTGTTCCGGGAGGCCCATGTACGACCAAAGATTTCCCTTCTTTTGCCTTTAATAACACATTTTCTTGCGAAGGGTCAAGCGAAGTAACATAAAATAGATTTGATTCAGGAACAAAACTTGCCTTGTTAAGGCTTTGAAAACGAGCATTTTCTGTTAAAATCGGGTGAGAAAAATAAGTTTCATTTGCTTTTTCAATGGCTTCATAATCTTGCAATAAAGCCGAATCGGATTGTGGAAACAAGCCCAACACCACATTCGCTTGCAATTTTAATTTCCCTAAGGGAAAATCCTCCATTGTTCCCTTCAAATAATCGGTAAATCGCGCCAGTTTTTGGGTAAAAAGCTCCGAATTAAAATCTATTTCTAGTTCATATTTGGTAAAAATTTCATACAACTGATTCAAAAAAGTCTGCCAATCTTCGGTATAAGCCAATTTTTCTTCCCAAAATTCAGGCTTAATACGCACTTTTTGGTACTGTTCATAGCCCAGAAAAAAGGTCTGATTCCATTGAATTTCAGCGTCATCATCAACTTCCAAAGACCAACGTGGGCGGCTTTGCAGGTTTCGCACCAATTTTACAGGAAAAAGCAACAAGGGACAACGCGCAATCGTGCCATCTGCAAATTTTCCCTCGACAAAAGGATAAGCGATAAATAAATTATAAGTTCCTGTTTCTTCCTCAATTTTCAGAATTTCGCGGTAGAGCAGATTTAGTTGTTTGTCCAAAGCATTACTTTTTTCATGCCTTGCATCTAATTTATTCAAAATGCGCAAGTTTTTGCCTGCCAAAATTTTTTGAAACAGGGCTTCAGGTGATTCATTTTCCAAAAAACCCCATTCAAAAAGGTCTGCATCTCGGCGCAGGCTCAACTTGCCCAAGCGTAAGGCACGATTTCCTTGCGAAAGATTCGTTAGGCGTAATTTATAAGTATGTAAAATCTGCTGCATCTATAACAAATTATTTTGCAACGAAGATACGAAATCTTCTTATTTTTTTGTAGTTTTGAACTTGAAATCAAAAAAACTATGCTTTTAACAATCACAACTACGCATCAGCCTGCTACGGATTTGGGTTTTCTGCTGCACAAACACCCCGATAAGGTTCAAAGTTTTTCTTTGGCTGCGGGCAATGCTTACGTTTTTTATCCCGAAGCGAAGGAAGAAAAATGCACTGCCGCTTTACTTTTGTCGCTAGATGTGGTGGATTTGGTGAGAAAATTGCGCTCGCCTCAAAATTTATTGAAACAATATGTGAACGACCGACCTTATGTGGCTTCTTCGTTTACGAGTGCGGCAATTGCGGAGATTTTCGGCTCTGCATTAAACGGAAAATGTGCTACTCGCCCTGAATTGTTGGGGGTGAAAATGCCTTTTGAGGTCAGTGTGGCGGTGATGCGTGTTTCGGGGGGGGAATATTTACTACGCAAAATGTTCGAGCCATTAGGTTATGAAATAGAAATAGAACGCCATATTTTAGACACGCAATTTACACAATGGGGCGAAAGTCGTTATTATTCCGTAAAACTGAAAAATACGCTGACTATCAAGGAATTACTTTCTCATTTATATGTATTATTTCCTGTTTTTGATAATGAAAAACATTATTGGGTAAACAAAGAAGAAGTAGAAGTTTTGCTCAAAAAAGGGGAAGGTTGGCTTAATAGTCATCCTGAAAAGCAATGGATTAGCCGCCGTTTTTTAAAAGGAATTGGCAATTTGACGAGCATGGCGATGGAAGGCTTGACGGATGAGGAAGTGATTGAGGCGGAATTGGCGGAGGAAGCGATTGAAAATGAAGCGCAAGTAGAAAAAGAAAAACGCATTTCTTTGCATCAACAAAGATTAGACGCAGCTTTGGAGCAATTGAAAAATTTGGGGGCAAAAAAAGTGTTGGATTTGGGCTGTGGGGAAGGAAAACTGTTGAAAATGATGCTCAATGAAGGACAATTTACGCAGATTTTGGGCATGGATATTTCTACTTCGTCTTTGATGAAGGCGAAAGAAAAACTCTATTATGACAAAATGAATGACCACCAAAAACAGCGTTTGCAGTTGATTCATGGTTCTTTGACGTATCGAGATACGCGCTTGGCGGGTTTTGATGCTGCCGCAATTATTGAGGTAATTGAGCATTTGGATTTGGACAGATTAACGGCTTTTGAACGTTGTGTGTTTGAATTTGCGCATCCTAAGCACGTCATTATTACGACTCCTAATGCCGAATATAATGTAAAATATGAAACGCTTTCTGCCGACACGTTTCGCCATTCCGACCACCGTTTTGAGTGGAAACGCGCGGAATTTCAAGCGTGGGCAGCAAAAGTTTGCGAAAAATTTGGCTATGAAGTTGCCTTTTTCCCGATAGGCGAAGAAGATGCAGAAGTAGGAGCTTCTTCGCAAATGGGCGTGTTTTCGATGAAAGGATAAGGCGAAATTGCTCAAAAGTCACTTATTTTTCCATTTTTTAGGGTGGGAATAAATTCCCACCCTAAAAAATGGAAAAATGGATTACTCCTTTATTTTCTACTCATCAACCAAAATTGGGCGTGGTGAAACCATTAAACCTCTCATCATTCTAGGGTTATAATCCGCAAAAACCTTTACTTTGAT